>JASFEV010000382.1:0-3016 GCA_050124655.1 Desulfobacterales bacterium | reverse complement strand
TCAAAATCCATGGATTTGAGAAGGTTTTGAATATTAATGGAAGCTTCACCGGCCCGGATGAAATCCCTGGCTTTGATGTGATAGCTTTTAGTTAGTCGGGGCATGGGGCTAACATTTTCGGATCGTGCAGTTACTCGGGCCGGCGGGACATCCTTCAATGGCAGGTTATCGTTTTCCGTCCAGCCCGGTGAGGTAACGCGCATGCAATCTGCCGCAGGAGACAAACATGGAATATGGGCTTGATATCAGTGGAATGCCCTGTTCTCTGGCCATATCGACCACTTCCGGGGGTGGTTGTTTCTTTCTGACGAAGACCACCGCTCCGACGCCGGCCACCATTGCGGTTCGAATGACCTGCACGGTTGTCAAACCGGTTAATAAGACACAATCTTCAGAAACCGCGGCCAGCACGTCACTCATCAGGTCGCTGGCGCCGCATCTGGTAATGCTTTTTTCCAGTTTATCCTCTCCAGTTAAAAGCGTCGCATCTAGGGCATCAACAATTTCGGATAGCTTCATATACCGATTCCGTTCATCCGATCAGTTTTAAGACGGTAATTATTCATCAGCAGTGGGTCAAAATGGCAAAAATGAAACATACCGAACACTTAAGGTCCGCAAAGTATAGAGTAAATGGGCTTTTGTGTCAATGGTAAGTGGGTCAGCAGCCAGCGCCCGGCCCAAAATGTGAACAAAGACGGTTTACACTCTGCTGTAGACGCTCACACAAAGAGAGGGACGACTTCAAAC
This sequence comes from Desulfobacterales bacterium, assembly GCA_050124655.1. Classification (GTDB taxonomy): domain Bacteria; phylum Desulfobacterota; class Desulfobacteria; order Desulfobacterales; family JAHEIW01; genus JAHEIW01. The sequence continues at coordinate 2,266 of JASFEV010000382.1, read as the reverse complement.
TTGTTCACATCGATTAGGCCTTTGTCGGTTAGCTTTAATTCCGGTATGACCGGTAACGCCAAAAATGACAGTGTCATAAACGGATCGGGTAAGGTGCACCCCATTCTGTGAGCGATTTTGATCAAACCGTCTAACTGTTTCCGCACGGTAGTAATCGGTTCAAGGGACATCAGCCCGGCAAGTGGCAATGCCAGACGGGCCAGTGCCTTTTGGTTGGATACGGCCGCCAAACCACCGCCCATGTCTACAACCGTTTTCAATGCCGCCTGCATGTCCGCATCTGATGTGCCGACGATAACGATGTTATGAGAGTCATGGGCGACACTGGAGGCAAGGGCGCCGTGCTTGAGGCCAAAGCCTCTGACGAACCCTTTGCCGATATTGCCGCTACCGCTGTGACGCTCGACAACGGCCATTTTGAGCAAATCCCTTGATGGATCGCTTATGGCCAGATCGTTTTCGACGGCCGGTGGCTCAATGTGCTCATGGGTAATCAATTGATCGGCTTTGAGTTCAATGACCCGCATGTTTTTCTTTTCGGCCGCTATGGTAAAATCAACCGCTTGCAGGTCGACATTCATCGAAGGCGCCATTGAAACGGGTGACGGCGTTTGAATGTCAGGCAAGATTTTTCCGTCTTCAGCCGTCAAGATGCCACGGCAGTATACTTGTTCGATAACCGGCTTTTGAATGTCGGAAAATACCACCCAGTCGGCCTGTTTGCCGGGTGCAATTGCCCCCAGGTGTCGCAAACCAAAATACTCCGCCGGATTCAGGGTGGCCATCTGGATGGCTAAAACCGGTTCTAAGCCGGATTGAATGGCTTCGCGCACGATCGAATCGATGTGTCCCTCTGCGATCAGGTCATGGGGATGGCGATCATCGGTACACCACATCATTCTTCTGGCCGTTCGTTCATTGACAGCCTCAAGCAGCGCCTGCAAATTTTTAGCCCCGGTTCCCTGACGAATCATGATGTGCATTCCGGCAGCAAGCTTCTCTTTGGCTTCCAGCGCGGTGGTGCATTCATGATCACTCTGAATCCCGGCGGCAATATACGCATAAAGTGCCTGTCCCGTTAACCCGGGTGCGTGACCATCGACCGGTTTATGTTGCCGTGCGGCCGTGCTTATTTTTGCCAGTACGTCCGGATCGCAAAATAGGACGCCTGGATAATTCATCATTTCAGCCAACGCCACAATTTTTTCATGACTTAAAAATGGCTCAAGATCCTCTGCAGTCAGGCGGGCACCGGCGGTTTCCATATCGGTGGCCGGCACGCAAGAAGGCAGCGTAAAATATATATTGATCGGCTGCGCTTCAGCTGATTGCAGCATATAGGCAATGCCGTCTGCACCCAGCACATTGGCGATTTCATGGGGATCGGCGGCCACGGTCGTGGTGCCGTGTACCGCGATGGCCCGGGCAAATTCAGACACACATGTCATAGAACTTTCGATATGAACATGTGAATCAATAAAGCCGGGTGCGATAAAGCGGTTGTCTATGTCCAAAACTTTTTTGGCCTTATACGGGCCAAAGCCGACAACAACACCTCCACTGATGGCAACTGCCTGCGATACAATCTCCCCGGTGAACACATTGACAACGCGCGCGTTGGTCAAAAGTAAATCGACAGGCTTTTGTCCCTGAGCGGCTTCAATAATTTCGGATATATTCATTGTGAGGTCCTTTTTTGTTGGCTGCTGGCTACTCTCCTCCGGTTATTGCTGCATCCGAAGACGTCCCCGGAATGGATGCAATAGTCAGCCATTTTTACAATGAGGCATAATTTGAAAAAAACCGAGTACGAGGACGAGTAGGAGGACGAGTACGATAAGGGACATAAAATCTTCGTCCTCGTCGTCGTCCTCGTCCTCGAGAACTCTACCCACTCGTAACGTGCAACCCGGTGTCAGCGGCTCATTTTAATTTGCTCGGCAATTTTGCGGACCTCAGACATAATCTCCTTGACATCCAAACTGAGAATCTGGCGATCGCGCACCAGGACGCGTCCGGCCACTATCACATCGCGCACATCGGTGCTCTTGGCGGAGTAGACGATATGGGACGCCGGATGATACATGGGTGTCTGGTGTGCCTTGCGGTTATCGATAATGATTACATCGGCCTGCTTGCCCACTTCAAGGGAGCCAATTTGATGATCGAGACCGATAGCCCGGGCGCTGCCAATGGTTGCCATCTCAATCACCGTTTTAGCATCCATTGAGGTGGGATCATTTGTTTCAACCTTGTGGATTTTGGC
>JASFEV010000381.1:0-3020 GCA_050124655.1 Desulfobacterales bacterium | reverse complement strand
TCGATCGGACGCGACATGATATGCGACGACATGTCAGACACCAGCGGCACCGCCCCTGTATCCGGATATTCATGATACTCAATGCCACCGATGGTTTCATTGCCGCAAATATGAACATAGGCCGCGTCATCCCCCACCTGATATTCGTCATTGGCAGGCATACGTGTAAAATTATCCGCCTCACCGGTCCACATAATATGGATTGGACCCAGTTTTTCAGCGTCGGCAATCGCCTTTTTGACCCAGGTTCCAGTATTGAGAAATTCTGCGGTTTTACCGTCGGTCAGCAGATTTAGCGGCACCATCGCAAATTGCAAAGTAGCCCCGCCCTGGACGAACAGAATCTCGTGACTGCCCGGAACGGCCAAGACCTCACGGATGCCGCCAATGGCTTCATAGTGGACCTTATCGTAATGTTCGCCACGATGGCTCATCTCGATCAGAGACATTCCCGCGCCTTGGTAATCAACGAACTCGGCTTGGGCTTTTTCCAACGCCGGCAGCGGCAGGGTGCATGGGCCGGCAGAAAAATTGAAAGTTCGATTTGACATGTTCCCTCTCCCCTCTGGTTAAATGTCTATCCAAAACGATTTTCTTATAAATTTGCGCTTGCACCAGGATACTAATAATCTGAATACACTAAGGGTTTTCGACCCCTGCAGGACCCTTGATTGACTGAAAATATTGAATTTTTACAAAAAAATATTTGCTTGACTAAATTCTGTATACCGTATACAGGATGAAGTCAAGCCAGCAAATGAACGCATCTTAGGAAACTATTGCATATATTTTTTCTGCCATGTAAATTCCTACATATTCTTGAGTTCTGTCAAACACCGACCGTCAATCTACTATCAAGGAGGGTGCCATGGAGACGAAAAAGGTTTTTCTAACTGAAGATGAGATACCGCGGCAATGGTACAATATACTGGCGGATATCAAAATGAATCCACCGATGGGACCGGAAGGCCCGGTAACACCGGATATGCTCGCACCGGTTTTCCCAATGAATTTAATCGAGCAGGAAGTCAGCCCGGAAAGATGGATCGATATTCCCGAAGAAATTCTGCGCGTTTACAATATCTGGCGCCCGAGTCCTCTGGTAAGAGCCTATGCACTTGAAAAAGCGTTGGATACACCTGCCAGGATTTACTATAAATACGAAGGGGTCAGTCCTCCCGGCAGTCATAAACCCAACACGGCGGTGGCCCAGGCCTATTATAACAAAGAATTTGGGATCAAACGCCTGACCACCGAAACCGGCGCCGGCCAGTGGGGCAGTGCGCTGGCTTTTGCTTGCTCTCAATTTGGCCTGGAATGCAAGGTTTTTATGGTCCGCATCAGCTTCGACCAAAAACCCTATCGCAAAACCATGATGGCCACCTGGGGGGCCAAATGTGTGGCCAGCCCCAGCACCGAGACCAAGGCCGGTCAGGGAATCCTCGAGCAGAATCCGGACACGCCCGGAAGCCTGGGCATTGCGATTAGCGAAGCCATTGAAGCGGCGGTGACCGATCCGAGTGGGGAAACCCGTTATTCCCTGGGCAGCGTCCTCAATCATGTGATGCTGCATCAGACGGTTATCGGCCTTGAAGCCAAAAAACAGATGGAAAAAATCGGCGAGTATCCGGATGTCGTCATTGGGTGCGCCGGCGGCGGTAGCAATTTTGCCGGTTTGGCGTTCCCATTTGCCTATGATAAATTCAACGGCAAAGATATCGACATTCATCCGGTGGAGCCGACCGCGTGCCCGACGATGACCAAAGCACCATTTGTCTACGACCATGGGGATACCGTCAAAATGACGCCCTTGCTGCCCATGCACAGCCTGGGCCATACCTTTGTGCCGCCGCCGATGCACGCCGGTGGCTTGCGCTATCACGGGATGGCGCCGACGGTCAGCCAGCTGATCGTTGAGGGTGTTATGGAGCCCAAGGCCTATGGCCAGATCGACACCTACGAAGCCGGTATGCTGGTGGCCAAGACCGAAGGCTTTATCTCTGCTCCGGAAACCAACCATGCCCTGGCGTGTGTGGTGGATGTGGCCCGGAAATGCAAGGAAGAAGGCAAAGAAAAAGTGATCCTGTTTAACTTCAGCGGTCACGGATTGATCGACCTGGGGGCCTATGAGCAGTTTCTGGCCGGTAATCTGACGGACTATGAGTTTCCGGCCAAAGAAATCGAAGAAGCTGAAAAAGTGTTTGAGGCCCATCCCAAGCCGGAAATCATCAAGAGTCGATAATATTCATTACGGACTGCAAGCTTATGCCAAAAACCAGTAGCGATCTTGTACGAAGATGCCCGCGCCTGGGCGGCCCGGTGCCCTATGAATACTGCGAGGTCTGCGAGGACGATCAGCAGCCCTGCTTTAAGATCCTGGACTGCTGGTGGGAATATTTCGACGTCGTTCAGTATTTGAAGGAAAAATTGCCCGAGGATCAGTTCAATCGTTTAATGACAGCCAAACCCAAACCCAAAGTCGCCAGTTTGGTTGAACTGATAGAACAGGCCCGGCAAAGAAACAAATAGATCGATTGTCAGTAAATCACTTGGCCTTTTAGTCGAGAACAGCCGGCTAAAAGGCCATTTTTTAGGGTATCGGTCAAAATTATTTCATATTGTTAGAACCTATCTCAAAAATAGTGGATCACGTCAAAGAGCAAGGCACCGGCCGACGAAAAAGCGCAGCATACACGATAGTATGTGAGCATTTTGAGGAGGTCGGTAACGCAGCTATTTGGCGTTAGACTCATTTTTGAGATAGGTTCTAATAAGCTCCCTTTTGCGAACCTTGCCAAGCGAGGTGCGCGGGAAATCTTCGCAGAATGTAACGCTGCGGGGACATTTAAACTTTGCCATCTGCCCCCTACAATAGGATAAAATGTCCTCGGCATAAACAGTGGCATTTTCTTTGGCAATCACAAAAGCATGACCGACTTCGCCCCAGCGTTCGTCGGGTATGCCGACTACAGCGATATCTTTGACGTCCGGATGTTGCCTTAAAATACGTTCCACCTCGG
>JASFEV010000380.1:0-3081 GCA_050124655.1 Desulfobacterales bacterium | reverse complement strand
CATTCTCAGGGACATGCTGATACTTTGAAGTTCACGCACAATTTTAGAAGTGTGGGCAATCCTTTTTGCCAGCTTACGATAGCCGTCTTTAACCACCGTTTCATCTTGAGCGACCATGGAATGCGCAATAACCAATTCACCCATCAAATCTATCAACCGATCCAACCGGCGGGTGCTCACTCGCACCGATGATTCGGCCACTTTTGCAGTACCTTTCAGGCGTTGTTGGGTTCGCAGCGCCTGACCCACATCGGTTACCGAAGCCGCCTGGGATTTAATCACGGCGCCGCCGATCTTATCTTTGGGATGTTTGGCGACCGCTTTCTCTACCGAATCTCTTTCCACCTTGCCCCGTGCCACCAGCACATCGCCCACGCGCAGTGACGGTATGTCGTTAAATTCTTCCGAAATTCCAGCCACTTCTGGATCGGCCAGGACCTCCATCAGATCATCATAGCCGGCAGGCTTTACCAGTGGGTTCCCCTGCAAGGCTGCCTGGACAGATAAAATTAGCTCCTTGATCATATCCAACGCACGCAAAGATAGGTCTGCATAACCGCCGCTATATCTAATTTCAAGGTCACGAACGCGGCTGAACAGGTTCTCAGCGCGATGACTTAATTCAGATATAAGGATCAATTCAAGAAAAGCAGAGGTGCCCTTGATCGTATGAAATGCCCGAAAGACCGTTCCAATTGCTTCTGTATCCTTTGGATCGATTTCAAGGGTCAGCAGGGATTCTTCGGCCTTGGCAATAAGATCAAGGCTTTCATCAATATATTCGGCCATTAGCTCGGTGTCGATATCTTCCGGCAATTGAACAATGTCATTTTCAGCGGTATTTTCATGCCCTTTAGAAACATCCGCCCCATTTAGCCCATTGCTACCGGAAGTGCTATCACTAGATTTGCCAGTCCCCTGATGGCGATCATTTTCTTTAGATTGTACATCGCAGGTCGAATCTTCGGATGGCGGCCCGTCAAATTGTTGAGCACCGTTCATAAATTCTTCGATCAGCTCTCCGACCTCACTCAGATCGGCAAGACCGATAGGTTTGTCTGCCTTCATCATCGCCTTGATTTTCTTCGAAGCTGACAGAAGACAATTGCGACCGGCTTCCGGATAAGATTCATCCACTTTTATTTTATCCAGTAGCTCATGCAGTCGGGATAATCCCGATCGATCATCCGGTTCGAGCTGAATCAACAAGGTGGCAATATCGTTGATCGTCACCTCCGGCTCGAGCACTTGTTGATCTGGTTTTGGATGGATAGCATCGCTCAGGGCCTCAAGTGCATCGGAAATCCGTAAATCACGATCCGGCTTTTTTTGGAGGAAATATTCAGCAGCCATTAATGCGGTGGTAATCGATTCAAATAGTGCCAGGGAATTGTGATGCGAATTGGCGGCCAACTTCTTGAAACCGTCAATACAAAGATTTAAAACTGGAAGCAGGGACGTCGCATATTTAGGGAGATGGCCGGTCACATCTTCCAATTCATCACCCAGCAAAGACCATCCATCATGATCACCCAAGCTGAGCGTATCGATTTTTTCGCGTGTCTGCGCGAATATCTCAATTATTTTCTTGGCTGTCTTGGGCAATTCACCCACCTCTTCTAAAATAAATTTTGATCATCCTGGGCTTCTGCAAGGGTTTCGTAGATGGGCATATCAACGGTTTCCTGGAATTGTTGGAGTTCTGCTTTTATGGCTGAATTGCAGACGGCCCGAAAGGCCAGGTTATATTTGAGGCATTCGTTGCGGGCCGATATAATCAACTTTATCAAAGAAAGGTTCACCTTATGGGTTTTACTCAGGTCAAAAATGAAGATGAATATTTTTGACTTGGGCATATTCTTGACTTCGGCCGGCAATTTTGCTGTAATTTCAGCAATGACGGCTGTGGTGACCCGCCACGGCATATTCAGGTGCAATGTCTTTTCATTGGGATTGAATAATTTGGCGGGTTTTTCAGTGAGCGCTTCTTCTTTTTTGGGTATCAGCTTGATTAGTTTTTCGGCTCTCTCAATCAGTTGCTCCCCTTTGAATGGCTTTACCACGTAATCCTTAACGCCCAATTTAAGGATTTGCATTACACAGTCTTTTGCGGATTCAGCGGTCAGCATGATAACAGGGATAAACTTCAATCCCGGGTCGGCTTTTATTTTTTGCAGCATTTCGATGCCGTCCATCACCGGCATGGTGATATCCAAAATGATCAAGTTGGGCTTTTCGCGAGTAGCGGCTACCAAACCTTCCACGCCATTCTCGGCTTCAATGACTTCACAGGTAAAGGGGCGAAAAGCTTTCTTGACGATTGCTCTGATAGTTTTGCTATCATCAACGGTTAAAACTTTTAACGCCATGGGAATCCTCCAATTTGAAGATTATTTATTCGATTTTAAATATACTTCCACCAGGGCAGTGTGCTCCCGGTACTTAAAGCCAAATCTTTCGTTTCGTATCCAACCTTTGGATTCGATCTTAAAGTCACTACCGATGGTGATTGTCGGAATGGATAAAATGCAGGGAAAACCAAAATCACACAACCGCGACTTTAAATCTCCGCCGACCATATTGCATAATTCCCCGATTGCATCCCGGACTTCTTCATCACTTTTGACTTCATCGACTTCAATGTCTAGCATCGCGGCTGTTATCTTGATGGCAAAACCTTTAGGAACATAAATCGATACGTTCCCGACCACATCTCCGGCAAAGCTGACTGATCCCACAATTTGATCACCCTGGCCCGCACCCGGCGAATCACTATTGTCCATTTTCACTTTCATGGAAAACATCGTGGCAAATACATCGGTGATAGCGTTGGTTACAAATCCCTTTATATCCAGCCTGTCGATATCATCCATGTATGTTCCCCTTTTTCTCACATCAGTTAGGTTCTATTTTACATATCCGTAAGTCTTTAATTTGGGATCTAAAGATCTCGTTTTGCATTAACGTTTTTGCCTATTCGCACAATAGGGCTCACCAACGTTAAATGGTGAAAACCAAAACCTAAAAATCTTTAAAATCCTTTTCATCTAAAGGGATTATTTGTTCCGGTCGGATTTCATT
>JASFEV010000379.1:0-3134 GCA_050124655.1 Desulfobacterales bacterium | reverse complement strand
TTTTTTTCTTCAGCCTCTTTTGCTTTTTGTTCCTGTAATTCTATGCGGGCCTCGGCTTCGATCTGGGCGGCTTTGGCGGCAACGCTGCGGTCCTGGGCAGAGGGCTGAGCCGGGGCCAGGGCTGCTCTTTTCACTTTCTGCATTTTGCTGATGGTCGCTTGGGGAGTATTTTCTTTGGATGTATCAATCTTGACCTCACCGCCAACGGCATACATTTTTCCGTCCGGGCCGTGCTCATATTGATAGTTGGCGCCGCCCATAACAACACCTGCGCCTGCCGCCATATGGGCCCTTTCATGGGCCTTGACCTCGCGGTCTCTTTGTTTCAGTTTTTCAACTTCTCGTTTGTCTTCTTCATCGAGGTTTCTTTCATCCTTGATGCCTGTGCTGTCTTTTTTTTGGGCATCCAGCTGTTCACGAGCGCGATCGGATATCCGGACCTGATCCCTCTTTTCAGACGGATGATGCCTATCTGTTGGCATTCCGCCAACGGATTGCGGGTTGCAATTCGAATGCACACAAGGAGCGAATGGGAAACTTGCGTGTATGGGTGTGATCATGTAACCTCCCCCAAAATAAGGGTATCCATAGTTCTATCGGCACATAAAGGCTGAAACTTTAGAATAAAGCTGTTTTAGCTTTACGAAATTGTCCTATTGAGCCTGCCGATGGTCCTTGTGAAACGGGATTTAGCCCGTTGAGCCCGTTTGATAGAGAATACGTCAGAATTAAGTTTTTACCGGCCAACCGGCCAACCTATTTGATTTTCCCTGTTGCGATTTTGGCAAAAAGAAGGTAAGCTGTTGTAATATAAGCATATAGATATAAGCGCTATTGAGACAGAGGCCGATTTTTTGACTGAGTGTGTATTTTTCTGCTGGAGGAGCCATGCCAAAGAAACCGACGATTAAAACTACCTTGCCGGGGCCGCGTGCCAAAAAATTAATCAAACTGGATAAATCTTATGTGTCGCCCTCGTACACGCGGGTCTACCCGCTGGTGGTCGACCAGGCGGAAGGAATGTGGGTACATGATGTCGACGGCAACGTTTTCCTGGATTTCACGGCCGGTATTGCCGTGAATGCCACCGGCCATTGCCATCCGCATGTGGTCAAAGCCATCCAGAATCAGGCCAAACGATTGTTACACATGTCCGGAACGGATTTTTATTATACCCCTCAAATTCAACTGGCGGAAAAATTGGCTTCCGTGGTCCCCGGTAATGGCCCGAAACGGGTGTATTTTGGCAACTCGGGTGCCGAGGCCGTAGAAGCAGCCTTCAAACTGGCCCGCTGGCACACCAAACGTGAGCTCAATATCGCTTTTTTCGGTGCTTTTCATGGGCGCACCATGGGAGCCCTGTCTTTGACCGCCAGCAAAACCGTTCAAAAAAAGCATTACAATCCATTTGTGCCCGGCATCACGCATATCCCCTATGCATACTGCTATCGATGTGCCTACAATCTATGCTACCCCGATTGTGAGCTGTTTTGTGTGAAATGGATCGAGGATACTTTGTTTCGGACGACAGTGCCGCCGGAGGAAGTGGCTGCCATTTTTGTCGAGCCGATTCAGGGTGAGGGCGGCTACATCGTGCCGCCGCCGGGATTCCATAAAGAAATGCATCGCATGGCTAAAAAATACGGCATCCTTTACGTCGCGGATGAGGTGCAATCCGGCATGGGGCGCACCGGCAAAATGTTCGCCATCGAGCATTTCAAGGCCAAGGCGGATATCATCGCCATCGCCAAGGGTATTGCCTCCGGGATGCCCCTGGGCGCCATGGTCGCACCTGCCAGAATCATGGACTGGGAAGCCGGTTCGCATGCATCCACTTTCGGCGGCAATCCGCTTTCATGCCAGGCAGCCATGGCGACCATTGAACTACTGGAGAAAAATCTAATGAAAAATGCCACCGTTCAAGGCAAGCGCCTGATGAAGGGATTGCATGAGCTCCAGAAAACCTACGAATGCATGGGCGATGTACGCGGCAAAGGCCTGATGGTGGGTGTCGAATTTGTCAAGGATCGGGAGACCAAAGAACCGGCCACAAAATGGCGGCCAGCTATCATTCGCAAAGCCTTTGAAAAAGGCCTGTTGATCTTAGGCTGCGGCGAAAACAGCATCCGCTTTTGCCCGGCTTTGACCGTTAGCGCCAAAGAAATCGATCTGGGTTTGTCTATATTCGAAGAGGCAGTCAAGGAGGTTGCCAGCTAACTAAAGGCTATCTCAAAAGCAGCATCTCACGCTCAATGGCTGCGTTGCGATTCGGTTTATAATGCTCACGTACTCCGTGTACGCTCCGCTTAAAAACCGAATCGACGCCTTGCCCTTGAACGCGATCTACTATTTTTGAGATAGTTTCTGGTATAATCCTGCACCTTACTTTATAAGCTGGCAGCCAGAAGCTGGCAGCCAGAAGCAGGCAGAAGAAGCGTTATGTCTAATTAAATGAACCTGAGGCGAGCCATTGAGTAATCGCTTCGGCCACACCGCATTCGTCATTGGAGGCCACCGTCGGAAAACGGTCGGTTAAATCCGGCGGTGAATTGGAGACAGCAAAACTGCTCCCGGCCCACTCCAGCAGATCCAGGTCATTGTAGTCATTGCCCACCGATAAAACGCTATTGATATCCAGATGAAACGCCTCTGCAAGCCAAGCGGCAGCAAGGCTTTTTGATACGGCCACCGGAAAGATTTCAATCCAGGTGGAGCGACCGTCCAGCGGCGATGTTGTCTGGATGATATTGAAATCCGGTAACGCTTCTCGCAGGGTTTGTATCCACGGTCGGGTATCATCAGGCGGAACAACGGCCAGCAATTGCGTCGCCATGTGAAAGCCATCCGCGTCGGTATCGAGCGGTTTTGCAAATTGATGGTAGATCTCGATGCGCCTTTTAAAATCCGCATTGTCATTTGTCGATTCAAAATAGCTGAACGCATGATTGTCCGGTATCGGGCGGTGAACCATAAAATCAAGTTTGTTTGTCTGCAGAATATGAATCGCTTGGTTCACCTGGTGGGCTTCCAGACCGGTGCGGCGGATGAGCATGCCGTCAGGATGTCGATTGATGCCGGCTCCGCTGGAAAATATAATGAAATCCACCGGCAGATTTGAAATCGAAACCGTATTG
>JASFEV010000378.1:0-3191 GCA_050124655.1 Desulfobacterales bacterium | reverse complement strand
GTTATTGCCCAGGTCAATCCTCACATGCCGCGTACCTGGGGAGACAGTTTTGTGCACGTCGATGCCATCGACTGGTTGGTACCTTTTGAAGAGCCTCTGGTGGAGATGTTTCCGGCGGTAAAGCATACGGAAATCGCACGCCGCATCGGGCATTTCTTGTCCCAGCTGGTGGATGATGAGGCGACGCTGCAAATCGGTTTCGGGCATCTGCCGATAGCAATTGTACAGTATTTGGATCAAAAAAAGGATTTAGGTCTCCACACCCAGTTGATCACTGATGGTCTGCTGCCGTTGTTCGAAAAAAATGTGATTACCAACAAGAAAAAATCATTGTTACCGGGCAGGGTGGTGGCATCGTTGTGTATGGGTTCAAAAAAATTGTATGATTATGTCAACAACAATCCGACTTTTTATTTCCGCTCATCTGAATTTGTGAATGATCCCACGGTGATTGCACGCAACGATAATCTGATTTCCATCAGTTCGGCGTTAGAGGTTGATCTAACCGGACAGGTCTGTTCGGATTCTGTGGGGCACATGTTTTACAGCGGTATCGGAGATCAGGTTGACTTTCTAAGAGGCAGTTCCATGTCCAAGGGCGGTTTTTCAATCGTGGCCTTGCCATCGACAGCCCAAGCAGGGGCGGTCTCACGTATTGTACCCCATTTGAGTGAAGGCGCTGGGGTAGCAACCACCCGTGGCGATGTCAACTTCGTCATTACCGAATACGGCATTGCTGAGCTACAGGGCAAAAGCATTTATCAGCGCGTCATGGAGCTGGCCCAAATTGCACATCCCAAATTTCGCGAGCAGCTCATCGATGCGGCCAAACAACGCCATTACATATTTGCCGATCAATTACCGCCCTCTAGCGAAGATCTGCTTTTTCTGGAAAGGTATAAAAGCCTATACACATTAAAAAACGGAAAAGCAGCGGAATTTCGCCCGCTCTTGCCCTCAGATGAAATTGCTTACCGCAATTTCTTTTATTCACTGCAGGAGAAGACCATTTATATGCGCTTTTTTTATCGGATGCGCTCCTTTTCGCATGAAGTCGTGCAAAAACACTGGGCCAGCGTTGATTATCACAAAAATATGTCCATTGTCGGACTGGTCCAAAAAGGGGGCCATAAAGAGATTATCGCCATTGCTACCTATGCTTACGAGCACGATCATCAGGCCGAAATCGCCTTTGTCGTCCGTGAAGATTACCAGGGAATGGGCGTCGCGTCCTATCTTCTTGCCGTCCTTGAAAAGATAGCCAAAGAAAATCAATACACCCATTTTTCAGCAACTGTTTTGCGGGAAAACGCCGCTATGATTCAGGTCTTCAAAAAGCGGTATCCAAACTTAAAAATTGCCAGCCAAGACAGCAGCGAAATTTTGATCATCATGGATTTGGCAAATTCAAACGCACCGACTGAAACAGTCCCTCCTAATCCCTAACAGGGCACTTTGCTGGCGTGTCCAGCTGGCGCTGATGAAATCCTGTTTACCCCTTGTACATCAATTCCGATCTCCACAAATGTCCTGCTCCGGCGGTATCGGCGGAAATGAATCGAGATTTAACCGGCGAAACACAAAGATTTAGCTTGCTAAAACGGTGTTTTTTTTGTAAATTTAATAAACAGAAGGGTTGTTTTGATGGGGTACCATCGTTTTGTGTGATGCTGGCCGTATATGCTCAACAATATTAAAGTTTTTTAAATAAATACCGAATTTAAGGTTGTTGATAAACCCGCAACTCGCAGGACGTCAAATTCATCATCATTTGCTCATCGGTGATGTAGAGAGGTGAAATGCGCCGTTTGAGACCTTTCTATCAACCGGTCGGGCAGGTGTGTTGTTGGATATCGACCCCTGCAATTCGGTTGTTCGGCGGTTCGTTATTTGCAAAAGGATCCTGAGTCCTAAAGGATCGTTGGTCGATCATCGGCGCGTTCGTCAAACAAGACAACATACATTTCAGGAGGAGCAATTGTCATATACGCTTGGTCAAAAACAGCTCGATAGAATAGAGGATATTTTAATGCAGGATCTGATTGAAAATGGGGTCCGCTGCGTATTTCTGATTGATATGGCCGGTAATATCATCGCCAACCTCGATAACGGGGAAAAACAGCATGATATTTATTCACTGGCGGCGCTGGCTGCCGGTAATTTCGGCGCTGTCAGTGCGATGGCCAAAATCATTGGCGAAAATGAATTTTCATTGCTGTTTCACAAAGGCAAAAAAGAAAATATCCATTTCAATAAAATCACCACAGAATTTTTGCTCATCACCATTTTCGGCAATGATATATCATTGGGATTTTTACGATTAAAAGTCGCCGATTCTGTTGAACAGCTAAAAACCATATTGGAACCGCTCCTGTCGCTCTAAGACCGGCTATCCTGCTATATTTACGCTCATGTATGTTTTGATGTGTGTTAAGCTATCGCATGGCATTTGTAAATCTAAAAAATAAAGAAATCCAGGTAAAAATTGTCTATTATGGTCCCGGCCGAGGCGGCAAAACGACGAACCTGGAATATATATACAAACGATTTCGAAAGCGCATCAACACCGAGATGGTCACGGTTAAAACCCATGGTGACCGCACGCTTTTCTTTGACTTTTTGCCGTTTGATATTGGCGTTATCAATGGATACGATGTTAAAATTCAACTTTATACCGTACCCGGACAGGTGAAATATAACGCTACCCGGCGACTGGTTCTCAGAGGTGTCGATGGCATTGTTTTTGTAGCTGATGCGATGGCGATCCGTCGGGAAAAAAATATTTTATCTTTAAAAAATCTTCAGGAAAACCTGTCCAACTATAAAAAGAGTATCTTTAAGATTCCGTGTGTCCTGCAATACAACAAATTAGATCTTGCAGAGCAGGGAATTCCATTGCTTTCGATGGATATTCTTGAAAAAGATCTGAATCACCAACTCAAAAGGCCTTCTTTTTCTGCCAGTGCGTTAAAGGGGACCAATGTTGTAGCTACCTTGAAAAAAATTATCTCAATGACCGTAGCGTCCATTAAGCGGGATTTGAAATAGGAGGGGAAATTGGTCGACAAAACCAAAGACAACAACTTAGACTCTGAGATTGCCAAACGCCTCGATGATCTTTTTGGCGAAGGAGATAACGGAACTGACGAAGATCTCTCCATCGAAGTGGATAACCAAACTTTGGCCGAGAA
>JASFEV010000377.1:0-3197 GCA_050124655.1 Desulfobacterales bacterium | reverse complement strand
TGGGCGTCTCGCATAATACCCAAAGGGACACTCTTGCTCTTTAGCTCAACAAAGTTGCTGGCAACCGGATCATAAACGATCGGTGCATCATGGCCGGCAGCCGACCATCGCATCTCTTTACTGTGGGCATCGATCGTGATCAATAGCATGGACATAAAACGGTCACCGCCGGAGACATCAACCAAAAGTTGATTCAGATGGGCGAGCAAATCAGCGAGGGAACCTGGTTTCTGGCAACGGCTACGCAGAATGCCGCGCGCAGTAGCCATGAGCATGGCAGCAGCCACACCGTGACCAACCACATCGCCAACTGCAATTGCCGCTGTGGTGGGCGGCAGCCCAGTGATATTAAGAAAGTCAAAATAGTCACCGCCGGTTTGATCGCAGTATTTGTAGTGACTGGCAATGTCTAGACCGTCTATTTGGGGCGTATTCGATGGCAGCAGATTTTGCTGAACTTCACGGGCTAAATCAAGCGATTGCCGCAATCGCAGTCGCTCTCGCAAGCCCGCAGTCATAGCGTTGATCTCTTTTGATAGCTGGACGAATTCGGTTGAATATTCAAGTTTTAATTCATCTTCGAGATTGCCCTGGCCGACCCGTTTGACATAGGCGACCAGGTCAAGCATCGGCCGGAGTGAAAGAAATGCCAAAACGATGCCCAGCATCAGCGTCATTAGAACCGCAATCAATCCAATTTTTATACTTCTCTGACGCCCATCTTTAATTTCGGTTAAGAAATCGCTTTCTGGCACCAATGTCGCTATAACCCATGTTAAACTTTCTCCAGGTTGCGACGGTGAAACCATACAAAGATAAGGCTGACCATCAATTTTTATTCTGAGCTGATACCTTGCCCCTATTGTCCTAAAGGATTTAAAAGTCGCTTCAATAACCTTTGCCGCCGTGGCGATATGTTTGTCAGCCGAGACAGAAGCGCGCAACGGACCGTTATTTTTATCGGTTACAGGCACACCGGAGGAAGTGGCAATCAAGCGGCCATTCTGATCGATTAAAAATGCTTTGCCTGTGCTACCGACACTGAACCTCTCCAAAAATAATGTGACAGCACCCAGGGTCAGTTCGGCATTCATGACACCAATGATTTGTCCGTTCTGATCTCGAAACGGCCGGGCATATCCGAGGGCAATCGCTATTCCTGAACCATTATTGCCTACTTGTGAATATCTATCGGTCCAGGTCGACTTGTCTTTTCTTATCGCAGCGATATACCACGGTTGAGCACGTGGGTCATAGCGGAATATCCCCATTGGCCTTTTATCCATTTGACCCTGTTTGTCAAAGTAGAATTTTTGAAGGCTTTCACCTGTTCGTTCATCCTTAATGGAAAATACATAATCGCTCGTATCACCGTTACGCGCGATGCCAACACTGCGTCCATCGGCGCTGCCCCACGTAATACTGCTGAGCCCATTGAAGGCTTGTACCTGGTCAAGCAGCATCTGGCGCCAGGAACGTAAATTATTCAGACTCAGCACTCCTTTTTCGATCAGATTTGCGTTTATCAGTTGGATTCGTTTGGGCAAATTCAACAGTTCTTTAAGCCGCCCTTCGGTTTGTTCATGGATTCGAACTAAATTTTGTTCCATTAAGTCGTTGACAGAAGATTTTCCTTCTGTCCAGGCAATCGCAGTCAATATTAACACGACACTAAATACGGGTATCGTCAACAGCACGGGGACGGAAATTTTTATGGGTATTTTGGCAATTATGGAGCGAAACATCTTTGGAATCCTAAAACCGTCTGATTATTATTAGTCCTATTACCATTTAAAAATGAATATCGTTGCGCAAGGAATGAATAGCTAGATACAAGTAACTGAGAGACGAATGCGTATTGAATGTGAGAAATCGATCGGGCCTTAGCGAGATCGGCACAAGAAACGGTTGACTGTGGCCTTTCGATGATCGGCGCAAATAAAAAAAAGTAACCTTGCCGATATTGTCAATATAACCCATGAATGAATAATTCTGAAAATAGTCCCCATATCAGACCATATTATATACCACATTGTGGCATGCCAACAATATACCTGACATTGACTTAAGTCAACAATTATTTTTTTCGTTGATTTTTACGATTAGACACACTAATTACATCCGGCCCGTTCAATCTTGATGTAATAAACCACTACAAGTTTGCTGAAAGATAAAGAGAATGCTCTCCACACTTCTCTCCTTCGGAGCCCTTTTTGCATCCGCCCTGTTCTTTTTGATGGGCGGTGGGGTGTTGTTCACCCAGCTGAGCCTGCGAATGACCCAGGAAGGGTTCTCAACCCTGACCATCGGAATGACCCTGGCGTGTTATTTTCTGGGTTTGATGATTGGCTATTTTCTATGCCATCGCTTAATTGAACGGGTCGGACACATCCGATCCTTTGCCGTATTCGCTGCGGCCACCACCATCATCATTATTCTGCACGGAATGTTTATCTCGGCTCTCTTTTGGGCGATTCTCAGATTTTTTAACGGGATTACCGTTTTCGGCCTGTTTATGGTCGTTGAGAGCTGGCTGAACGAATGCAGCCACAGTCATATCCGGGGGCGGGTTTTTTCCATCTATATGACCTTAACCTATATGGGAATCGGTATCGGACAGCAATTGCTCAACCTGGGGGACGATGGTGGCCAGCAATTGTTTTGGATTGCAGCGCTTCTGTTTTCCTTGAGCCTGATTCCGGTATCGGTCACACGATCGGTCCATCCCGAATTGCCGCAGCCGGCCCGCTATAGGTTCAAAGCGCTTTTTCAGACAGTACCCCTCGGGATGCTGGGGTGTTTTGCAGCCGGCCTGGTCAATAGCGCGTTTTTTTCGATGGCGCCGGTTTTCGGGACAAAAGTCGGCCTGTCGGTCTTTCAGTTGTCATGGTTTATGTCGACAACTGTTATCGGCGGTTTTGCCGTACAGTGGCTCATCGGCATAATCTCCGACCGATTTGACCGCACCCTCGTACTGGGCATTATCGCATGCTTTGTTGCATTGCTCAGTTTAAGTATGGCGATGAACACCGGAATTTCTTACACCTGGCTTCTTTTTGAAATGGCCATTTTCGGTGGACTGATATTTGCAGTCTATCCGCTGGCCGTCGCCCGGGCCAATGATGTCTTCGAAGGTAAGGAAGCCGTGGCGGTCAGTTCGGCCCTTTTACTGTGTTACAGCATTGGAGCGATCTTCG
>JASFEV010000376.1:0-3248 GCA_050124655.1 Desulfobacterales bacterium | reverse complement strand
TGTGGTTGCGGCTTATTGCTTGTGGCTGTTATTCTTCCGGCTGCTCACCTGCACGCCTTTTATATTAATTGATTTTAGGCCGGCAAGAAATTTTTTGCTTAATTCCAGTGAGGCTTCATGTGCGTATACCTCTCCCTGCGGGCTGATCCCTCTGATCTTTCCATCGTGAAGGAAGAATTGCAACAGTTGTTTTCCGGCAGGCTGTCGATCCGCTGGATTTGCGATGGTAGTGGTCGCAGGTGCCGCCGGTGGCAGTTGCTGGCCCCTATCAATAAGGGCTTTCATAAAGTTAGTGATTCGGCTTAGCCGCAACAGGGTGAGGGTCTCTTTGCGGGTGGTGGTATGGTACAGGGGCAAGGCACTGGACCGAAAACATGAAAATGTTTCGGGCAGCAAACCCAATGCAGCGCACCGAGCGTAATCCCGGCTGCCCGGTGCCGGGTAAAAAACAGAAGTGCCGACCAGCACGCGGCGCTCTGCCAGATACAGCAGATCCTTCAGGGAATCGGTCGGATCTTGAAAGGGCGCCCCGACAATAATATAACCGACCACTTGCAGACCGTGCTTGCCGGCCTGCGTTAAGGCCCGTTCAAATGCGCTACGAACATCGGGTCGCTGGAATCGTTTCAGCTGTGCGGTTTCCATGCTGCCCAGCGACAGGTTCAGTGTCTTAAAACCGGCCGCACGCATGGCGGCGATGACCTGTGCATCCAGCGTCGACGGCAGCAGCCCGTTCATGGCGCGCAGCTCCGGCAAAGCCCCCTTGAAGCGTTTTTGGATGGCTTCTAACAACTGCAAAAACCAGGCACGATCCAGCGAGAGATTTTCATCTTCAAAATCGATAAACCCGATTTCGGCCCCATCAGCCGCTTTTTCGATTTCAGTGATCACCGAGGCAACGCTTCTTCTGCGATAGCGAAAAGGCGATGAGGCCCCCATCGAACAGTAGGTGCAGCTCCATGGACATCCCCGGCTGGCTACAACCACCATGCTGGCTTTTTTGTTGCGACCGTAATAGCGACAATTCAGCAGGTCGGTGGCCGGTAACGGGTAATCCTCCAGATGGTCCATGATGGCCGTTTGCCCGACATGCAGGCTGCCATCCGATTTGCGGTAAATCAGTCCGGGAATGTCTTCATAACGGGTTCCCTTCAATAACGCTCTGGCGAGCAACGGCATCGACACTTCACCTTCGCCGCGTATCACAAAGTCCACCGCTGATGAGGCCATTACCTGTTCGGGCAACACCGTGGGGTGGTGGCCGCCCATAACGATCTTGCATTCCGGATGATGGGCCTTGATCACCTCAGCGGTCTGGATGGCTTCGGCTGCATAGGCCGTAAAAAGGGAGGAGATACCCACCAGAGAGGGCTGTGCGGTTTTAACCCGTTGCCCGATGGTCTCGTAGCTATAGCCAAAATGTTTGTAATGATGAAACAGGGCAAAGGGTGATCGATCGGGTCTGTTGTAATAGGCTTGCAAATAGGCCATTTCTATGGGCAGGCTGAGTGTCCGCGATTGCCGGGTGGCCAGGGCATCCAGGATCTGAACAGAAAAACCGGCAGCCTTCAAATTGGCCGCAATGCTGGCCAATCCATAAGGGATGGTGCGCTTGGTTGTCAGATAGAAATCGCGGATGGGCGGTTGCACGAGCAGGATGTCATATTTTAGACTTTGGAGTAATGGAGTCATGGAGTAATGGAGTAGTGTTAATTGCCTGACAATGTGTTATTTTTTAGTGGTTGTTAAAAAACATTCTGGTATTCTAAGGTTTTTTCTACAACCACTTATACCGCAACTCTGTCCTTCAAGAAATTATTAAGGAAAGCGGTGAAAATTCAATTCATATTAAGCCCTACACGGCTTCAGCTAAATAGGCCGGAGGTTATGTGCTAGTATCGTGTCCCAGAAATAATCTGCAATATTTTTCCAATAGCCAGAGTCATTGCGAGGAGTGCAAAGACGAAGCAATCTGATTAAAGGGCCATGGTGTTCATCGTCAGAGCTGAAGCGATTGCTTCGCTTCGCTCGCAATGACGGTTTTGGCGCCGCATATTATTAAAGAAACTTAAGGGACACTAGAGTCTGCCATTTCTTTCAACAATGGAATGAACTTATGATTGGCCCGGGGAAACGGATAATTTTTGTATTCAGCAAGGCGGATCCAGCGAAAAGCCTGCGGGCCCCGCAAATACACTCTGCCGGAAACATACTGACAGCAAAACACCTCCATGACAATTTTAAAATGGGAATAAGCGTGTTTAACCTGTGTCAGGTGGCGATCAATCTCCACCTGAAGGTTGACTTCTTCTTTGATTTCTCTGATGCAGGCGGCCCGGGATGATTCACCGTCTCTGATTTTGCCGCCCGGAAATTCCCATAAGCCGCCCAACAACCCCTCGGGCCTGCGCTGGGTGATCAAAACGCGATCGTTTTTAAAAACGACCCCCACCGCAATGTGATATTGCGGGGTGGCTGTGCGCTTTTGCCGTTTCGGAAAATGGGCGACCTGGCGGGTTTGATATGCCCGGCAAAGTTGGTTCAGTGGACAGGCATCGCATTCGGGATTACGCGGTTTGCAGATCAGGGCGCCAAGTTCCATCACGGCCTGGTTAAAGGTGCCTGGTTGC
This sequence comes from Desulfobacterales bacterium, assembly GCA_050124655.1. Classification (GTDB taxonomy): domain Bacteria; phylum Desulfobacterota; class Desulfobacteria; order Desulfobacterales; family JAHEIW01; genus JAHEIW01. The sequence goes on along the minus strand of JASFEV010000376.1, from coordinate 618 downwards.
TTGACATCCAACAACGTATCCGCGGCTGATTTAAAATGGCTGTAAGATTGGGATTGATTGACTGGGGCGCTGATTTTATGCAGGCGGGCCAGCACCCGTTTGACATTGCCATCCACAACCGCGTAAGGCCGCTCAAAGGCAATACTGAGTACGGCGGCGGCGATGTAATCACCCACGCCGGGTAGGCTGTGAAAAGCATCCCAGGTGTCTGGAATCCGGCCCCCATGATGTTGGCTGATGCGCTGTGCCGCCCGGTGCAGGTTGCGCGCCCGGGCGTAATATCCCATTCCTTCCCAGATTTTAAGAACCGATTGCAGATCCGCCTGCGACAGGCGTTTAATGCTTGGAAATGCTTTAATAAAGCGGCGGTAATAGCTTAAAACGGTATTGACCTGGGTTTGTTGCAACATGACCTCGGAAACCCAAATATGATAGGGATTGCTGGATCGACGCCATGGTAAATCACGCTGATTCGCCTGGTACCACTTGATCAATCGTTTTCTCAAATATTCGATATCAGTTTTACCCATGGTTAATTTTAACGATCTATTTTTTACCCAGAAGGCGATCCACCATGTCCTGGACATTGGAAGTGGGTTCTTTGCAGGCAAAACCCTT
>JASFEV010000375.1:0-3254 GCA_050124655.1 Desulfobacterales bacterium | reverse complement strand
ACAATAACCATAAAATTCTTCCGGCACCTTTCGGTTTCCAAAAGGGTTGGTATTTTATTGAGCAGAAAATCGGGCAATCCGGACGAGGGCTTATCAATGGGTGTGCCAGGAGGCTGAGACGCACAGTAATTCAATCGACTTGTGATTTTGGTATCAGCCCACTGCCGATCAGCATATGTAGCATGTGCATGTAATGTTGTTGGTCCTGATATTCTCAGCTGAATTTTGTTGGTGGGATCATAAAATAACCAACTTGATTGTGAATGTTTTTTGATATCTTGCACTTTTGCGGCTCGAGCATCGGTATAACAAACTAAAATCCGTTCGGACCTGTTGACTTTCCTAAGTATAACAGTTCGTAAATTGCAGCCCTCTGCTGATGTCGTGCCCAGTACAGGCCAATGAAAAGGATCGTCTTTCCATAATGTACTCTCCTTTAACGCAATGAAATTGATTAGGATGAGATGTCTCTTGAGGCTAATTTTTATTCCGCCACAGCATTTTGGATGCCTTGCAGGATTGCCTGGCGCAGATCGCGGGCGGTCCCAGGTGGTGACGGCACCTGCGGATGCAACGCCATGGAGATGGCTTCGGTAGGACATAGATTGGCGCAGGCGCCGCAACCAATGCAACGGCTGGAATCGACGACTGCGATTTGAGCATCATTCATAGAAACCGCCTCTACCTGGCATTTATCCACGCAGGTCTCACAGCTTTCACAAAGCGCTTCATTAACCATAGCAACGTAACCGGAAGACGCGATCCAGATCGGTTTATCGGTCTCTTTTAATTTGTGTAGAATATCACAGTGACAGCTGCAACAGTTGCATAAATACTCTAAAAATTCAGACGTATTGGAGCTTAGATGCACTAATCCGTGTTCCTCACATTCCTGCAAAATCGCATGCGCTTCTTTTTTGGTAATCATCCGCGTAATCCCGCGCTCGGCAGTATAGCGGGCCCCGGGACCAAAATTCATGCAGCATTCGTTGGGTGCTTCACAGCTTTCCTCTCCCAATAGGTGCGCCTGGTGTCGGCAATAGCAATGCCCGACTGCGATCGCATCGGCGGATTCAATATAGCGTGAAAGCTGATCAAAGGTATAGACCGTTTGCCCGGCCTGGATGGTTTTCTCAACGGGGATAATTCGTGTGGGAGGTGTTGCCGCTTGGGCAGATGCCAGTGTTTGAGTCACCATGGGTTCTGCAATATCAAGATAGGCTTTGAACATGCGGGCCAGGCGACGGTCATGTTCGGTATCCGTACCGCGCATAAACTGAAATTCAAACATCCCCGGCATAATTGCAAGCAATCGATACAGGTCGACACCATCTTTTTTCCGCGAAAGTACCGTGGCTTTATCTGCCATGGATTCCAAAAGGGGGGTTATTTCGGACTCCGGCCGTGACAGTTGTTTTGCTAAATCCGGAGCCGAGGTCGCTACCGGAGGAAGCTTGGCGGCAATCTTGGCTTCTTCTTCGGTAAACAGTTCTTCGAATAAGGCGGCCAGTTCCGGACACGGTATCGCCGGGATCATGCCGCCGAGCTTGTTAAAATTTGTACACAGATCGCTAAACAACGCCTTTTCCATATCACGCCACCCTTTTCGTTTATTCCATATCATCCAAGGTTATTAATAGAACCGAGCCCCTTGTTTGCGCGCATTTGAGTTTTATCAGCTTTGGGTATGCTGGGCAAGCCCTGCCGCAATTAGCACTGCAATACGCGCTATAAACAACCGTACATCTTGTTGGGCGGCAAAAACTCGCCTTTCTCGCTCGATCATTGTGCCAAATGCTCAATTGCAAATTTTCTGAAATGACTACAATTGTAGGTAGCGTGCCTGAAGCGAATTTTTATAAGTGCCTTAAAATTTGAGTTTAGCGGAAGGAAGATGAATTTTTCCAAAAGGATGGAATTATAGCCGAAACCCATCATTCAGTCATTTATTATATTGCGCTTCGACATCCAAAGTTTAGATAAGGCTTTCCGTTCCTTCGTTGTTTATTTTAATCTGGGACATAACAAAAGAGAATCAAGACGGTGGATCCACACAGGCTTAAAGCTGATCTTCGATTCCCAGCATCTGGACGAATCCCGCAACAAAGCGTTGCCAGAAAGTGGACTCGGGCTCATTGGTGTAGCGAACCTCCTGGCCGTCCTTTTCGGTGATCCAGACCAGATTCCCGTCTTCATCCAGCTGCACCCGGTAGCTGTTCTCTGGAAGCACCCCTTCGTCCATGTAGGCAATTACCTGCCCGGCCAGCTCCGGGCTCTCCACGTAGAGGCCCATTTCGGTGTTGATTTCCGCCGCACGCGGGTCCAGGTTGTAGCTGCCGACAAATACGGACTCACGGTCGAAAACGATTGCCTTGGTATGCAGGGCGGCCTTGGACTTGCCACCGATGAAAAGCGATTTTTCCTTGACCGTTCCGGAAACCGCATCGGGCCGCAGCTCGTAAATTTCCGCACCGTTTTCGATCAGCTGCTTACGGCCCGAGGCATAGCCGCCGTGGGCGGCCACCACGTCATTGGACGCCAGCGAGTTGGTCAGGATCCGGATACGAACCCCTTTTTCAACCATTTTTTTGGCCGCCTCAATGGCCCGCTCTCGAACAACGAAGTAAGCGGACTCGATGAGCACCTCTTTTTCCAAAGTCTGAAGCTTCCGGTGCAGCGCCTCGTGCATCACGGCCGCCTCCTTGTCATGCTCGACGATAGACGGGTCATCCCAGACCACCTGCCCTGGTGCCCAGATGAAATTGTCGCGAATCTCCCCGAGTTGCCCTCTGAGGCTTTCGACATCCTCGTCTAAAGGGTAAGGATATTGTTCTTTGCTGATCATCTCGCGCAGGGTTGCCACCGTTGCCCTGAGGTCTTCCTCGGTGTAGGTCCGGTCGACCAGCGCTGAAACCGGATAAGACCAATCCCCGTTCCAGAAGCGGTCGAACACATTGGAAAGCTCGCGTACGATCGGCCCTGCCGCGGCGATGTCCAGGTCCCGGAAATTGGCATCGGTTTGCACTCCAAAATAGTGGTTGCCGATGTTGCGCCCGCCGACGATGGCCAGCGCATTGTCCACCACCACCAGTTTGTTGTGCATGCGGTGGTTGACACGGTCAAAGTCCGTTAGGAAACCAAAGATACGGGACCCGCGGTGGGCGAACGGGTTAAAGATGCGGATCTCGATGTTGGGATGCGCATCGATGGCGGCGATGGGCGAGTCCCGGCCCTCAAGGGTGTTGTCGTCCAGC
>JASFEV010000374.1:0-3294 GCA_050124655.1 Desulfobacterales bacterium | reverse complement strand
CTCATCAAGCAGCTTTTTGAACTCTTTTGATTTAATATAGCGATCCACACTGCTTTGATATTCAATCCATTTCGTCCAGGCATCCATCCAGGATTCGTTGTGCCAGTAGCAGTCCGCATCCCCCCCGCCTTTGAGGCGTGCGATATATTCTAAATATTCTTCCGAGCATCCCTGACAAAAATTATAGGGCACTCTCAAGTTTCGGCGGACCTTTTCACCGGCTTCAGGATCACGCTCGATCTGGGTGCCGCATTTTTCGCATTTCATCGAACAATGGGTGCATTGAAACACCTTTTGCACGGCCAATACCTTGCGTCGGCGAATTAAGGCCGCTTTTTTATCTTTGGCCAGATCAAGCTTTTTATCAATGGATATGATGTCTGCCACGGACAACCTCGGCGCTTTATCGATTCATTTCGGCCTATTAATGGCCGAAAATCGAGCATCTTCCTAACGGGAGTTCGACTATACCACCGGCCATTTTTTGTGTCAATCTTTTCAGATTATGGTCATCCAATCGCAAGTGACCTGAAATCCATCTCGCCTAAGACCGTTTAGGCAAATCTAAAGCTTGTCAAGGATTATATCGCGTGATATCTTTTACAATTTAAAATTTAGATATTAACATCCAAATATAAAAATGTTTTCAGATCTTTAATATTGTTGTTAGAGGCCTGGACTGATCGCGTCTTGGAGTAATGGGTTAACCGGATGTCTCCCCGCACTCCAACACTCCAGTACTCCAGTAAAGGAGTTTTAACCATGGCAATCACTTTCCAACCCCGGGGTTTGCCGGCATTGATCGGCAGTCTTCCGCTGAGGGATCATGCCGAGGCCTGTCAGCTTGTTCTGGAATACACGCCGCAGATTCCTTTGTGGATTCAGCTTCCGGCGTACAAGGAAGAAGGAATGGTTCCGCAATTTATGCCGGGCCTGCCGGGGATTCACGCGACAGCGGACAGGGTATACATTGATACCGGTCAAGATGACTTTGAGAATGATATTTTAAAATTTTACGAAGATTATATGGCTGTGACGGACGGCGATGCCGACCTGTCTGAAACCCGGTTTGCATTGAGTGAAGAAACCGCCAAGGGCTTTTTTGTATTTGTTGAGCGCTTGAAAAACCTTGAAGCCGCTCCGGTTGCAGTTAAAGGCCAGGTTACCGGACCGTTCACATTTTGCACCGGCATATCGGACCAAAACAAAAAAGCCATTATCTACGACGAGCAGATTAAGGATGCCGCTGTGAAATTGCTGGCATTGAAGTCCCGCTGGCAGGTGCAACGGTTAAAGCAATTTGATTGCCCGGTCCTTATTTTCCTCGATGAGCCTGCCCTGGCCGGTTTCGGTTCATCGGAGTTCATCAGCATTTCGCGGGATGAGATTGCCCAAAGCCTTGCAGAGGTGATTGCCGGAGTGCATGCGGAAGGGGGGCTTGCCGGGGTGCACGTGTGCGCCAACACCGATTGGACACTGGTCCTGGATTCAGCAGCTGATATCGTCAGCTTTGATGCTTACGCCTACTTTGATCGGTTTATCCTGTATGCGGACCAGATCAAAGCATTTCTGGATGCCGGCAAGATGATTGCATGGGGGATGGTGCCCACCCTGAATCCCGATGAATTGGAAAAAGCGACCACACCATCTCTGGTCAAAAAGTGGCATCAAAAAGCGGCGCAGGTTGAAAAACTGGGCATCGATCTGGATCAGCTGATCGCCCAATCGCTGATTACACCCAGTTGCGGTGCCGGGTCGCTAAGTGTCGAACAGGCGGTCAAAGTCTTGAAGCTTACCCGGGAAGTCTCGGAGCAGATAAGGCAAGCCGTCTAAAACCGCTTCTGGCCTCTCGCTTCTTGCTGCTGGCCAGAAGCCAGTGACCAGAAGCCAGAGGCATGTAATTTGAGACCCTGAAACCATAAAGATTTGGATCTGTTGTAGATACATAAAACTGAATACGGAGAGGTAGCGAATGACTGAAAACGAGAATGGAACTTTTACAGGCGCGACACGTTATGTCCTCGATGATGAGCTGGCCAAGATTGTAAACATATCCATGGCGTTGGAAATGCCGTTGTTGCTGAAGGGAGAGCCCGGCACCGGTAAAACCATGTTGGCCCATGCGATTGCAGAAAGTTTAAAGATGCCGTTGATTGTACTGAATGTGAAATCCAGCATGAAGCTGGTTGAGGCCTTGTACCAGTACGACACCCTGACCCGGCTGAACGACAGCCGCTTCGGCGACTCCAGCCGCGATGTCAGTAAAATAGAAGATTATATCCGTATGGGTAAAATCGGGCAGGCATTTACCGCCGCTACACGAACCGTTCTATTAATCGATGAGATCGACAAGGCCGATACCGATTTTCAGGACGATATGCTGGATGTTCTGGATCAGATGGAGTTTGACATCATTGAAATCGATAAAACCATTTCGGCAAACTATCGCCCGGTCATCGTGATTACGTCCAATGCTAAAAAGGACCTTTCCGATCCCTTTTTGGGACGCTGTAATTTTCACCATATCGCCTTTCCGGAACCCGATATGATGCGTAAGATTATTCGGGTGCATTTTCCGAACATCGATTCGGATATGCTGGACCATGCCATTACGGCTTTCTATGGCGTGCGGGAATTTAGTGATATTGAAAAGCGACCGGCTACCCGGGAGTTGATCAACTGGATTCGGGCGCTCAAAGCCGATTCGGATTTTAAGCCCAAACAACTAACCAAGGGTGATTTGCCCTATCTGGGCGTGCTGTTTAAAAAAAGCCAGGATTTGCAGAGGGCGCAGGGTATGCTGGGCCGCCGCAAAGCCTACTAAAATTTATCTCAAAAATGCATCTCACACTCAATGGCTGTGTCAAAAACCGATTCAAAATGCTCGAATACGGACGTGTATGCTCCACTTTTGAATCGGTTTTCGCCTTGCCCTTGAGCGTGACCTACTATTTTTGAGATAAATTTACTAAATACATTAAAGCGAACGGGGTATCCTGGAGATTGCTTGTAATAGTTCAATCTTAATTACCAAATCCTGTTTGTGGGGGTGTAGAGTGAAGCGCGAAACATCAGAACCATTGAACCCTGCTTGCCCTGCGTAGCCCGGAGGGCGAAGCGGGGAACCCTGAACCTTTGAGCCGTGAACGAAGTGAACTTATGTTCGTTGATTTTTTCTACAAATTAAAAAGTGTGGGCATACCGGTGAGTCCCACATCCTTTTTAACCCTGCATAAAGCGCTGGGCAGTGGATTGGTAAACTCACTCGAGGATTTTTATAAGGCCTCGCGTGCC
>JASFEV010000373.1:0-3334 GCA_050124655.1 Desulfobacterales bacterium | reverse complement strand
CAATCCTGTGGCTGCGCCATCGCCGGCATCTGGCAATCTCCTACATCTTGAAGCAAAGATTCAAGATCCCCACCATACCCAATTTCGGTTTTAGCTGGCCGGGGATACATTTTTACTGGAGGCGGATGCCTTGTCCTTAATAATCCGCGGACCGATGGCAACCTCCGGTGCGCCCGCCTTGTTGGGGCGACTTGTCCCGTCGAAGCTCGAAGAGCGAAGTCGGAAGCTGAAAGCGAAGCCCAAAGGGTGAAAATAGATGAGAAATAAAAAAGATACTTATTCGATATACATTTATTTAAAAGATTCTCATCTATTTTCATGCAAATTCAGGGCTGGCGTAAAAGTGTCAGTAGGCTGATAGCGGCCAAAGTGCTTAATAAAATCAGTGTATTCACTATTCCAAATATCGGGATGACGAATAAAGTGGCCATCAAGACACCTATAGCCGCCCCTGCCAGATCCAGCGCATAGAATCCGCCGCCGATTTTTTCCAGCGCGATCCCGCTGCCGGCCATAACCTGAACGGCCAGGGCAAAGTGAACACCACCCAGAATTCCGGTGGTTAAGCTGAGACCTGAAAACAGCCAACCCATTGCGGCCGGTGACAAAAAATTCTGAATTCCTCCCAGCGTCAAACGCAACATAAGCATCAATCCCAAAGGCAGCACGCAGACCAGCGCCTGGACGCGAATAAAACGTGCCCGGATGTCAATGGTTTTCGACGGGGAGGAATTTTTCCGGGAGATCCAGCCGGCACCGAGAGCCAATCCTGTCATGAAAAAGGCAATAATCAACGCCAGCTGACGATAAACAAAGCCTGCCATAATCTGAAAGCTGAGCAAAAATATCACCTGAAGCACCATTTCGATACCGCCCGATATAAAGATACTTCCGGCAACCGCCCCCCTGAATTTGCAGCGACCCGACCAGAAAATGGCAATGATGATGACGCCTACGACGGCCAAAGCAGTCCACAGCCATTGAAGTTTTAATTCTGCCAGAAAAATGAAAACTTTTTGCAATCCCTCGTGCCACTGGATCGTCCACAACATCAGATTATGGAAATAACAGATTGGAAAAAAATCGCGGTTAACGGCAACCCCCTTAATTCTATCTAGTATGGATTTAAAATAATCCAGACGAAAGGGACTGAGTGCATCCTGAAGAATATCTTCCCGGATGTAGGTGAGCTGAAGATTGCGCTCAGAGATCCGATCCCCCAGGATTGTGGGGTCTGACAGAAGTACACCGGCCCGATCGGTGGCAAAAAATCGGTTTTGATCACCCGGATAGATCAATATATGAGGGAAAATTTGAAGAAGGGTCTTCTTGAGTGAACCCAAAAAACGGGCCTGGGTGGGACCCAGCATACTTTCACCACCTGAAACCGCAAACGAAAAAATCCCGCCGGGTGAAAGCCGCTGTTCTACGCGCGAGAAAAATTCCTTAGTATAGAATCGGTTCATCTGGGCAGTGATCGGATCGCCCATATTCAATAATATCACGTCGTAGCGTGCTTCAGTGCGGCGCAGGTAGATACGGGGATCCTGGTGAAACAGCTGCACGCGCGGATGACGATAAAGTTCGTCCGATGCAAATGATAGATGCGGTTTTATTAGACGAATAAAATCCGGATCCGGTTCTACATAGTCAATATACTGAATGCCCGGCTGTTTGATAAGCTCTCCCAAAAGGCCGGCAATGCCACCACCCAACAAGAGGACACTTTGAGGATGTGGGTGTTGTAAAAGCGCCAAATGGACACCCTGCTCGACGCTGAGCCGATCCGGTTCCGAAAATAGCCACAAACCGTTGGTAAAAACCGATACCTGGCTCTCTTTTTTCAGCACAGCTATGTTATGAAAAGCCGTGTCATACACGGCCGAAAGGTTGGATCCCCATTGCCAGCGCCGGCTCAAATGATCCAAGCGCGAACCGCCAAGCGCCCCCGCGACCATCATTAAAGACACTGCCATCCAGATCAAGTGGTCCAGACGCAGGTTTGAAGCCGGTCGCCAGGGTCGCAACAGCCACGCGGAAACGGTTAAGCCTATCGCGGACGTGACCCATGTGGTGGTAAAAACCGAGCCATAAGGTAGAAATACAAAATAAACAATCAAACCGCCGGCAGCCGATCCCAGGGCCTCGCCCATGTAAATCCACAGGGACCGGCGATCTCCTTTTCGCCGATGAAAGGCCCAGCAGATTCCGAAAAGTGCTCCGGATATTGGACAAAAGCTGCCGGTAACGGCCATGGAAATGAGCAGCATCTTCCCGATGGAGGGCAATTCTCCGGCAGGAAGCGTCCAGATGATTCGGGTGGCACGGATAAAGAGCACCGACAAGGGCAGCAGGGCCGACAGACAGACGAGCATCAGCCTCAGCAGGGAGATGTACGCCGAAAACATCATCGCCCATTTTGCAGCCAGCCCGCTTCCCAGAGCACTCCACAGGAGCCAGCCGGCAAAAATCAATCCGGCCGACAATTCATTGCCGTAGAATAACACCAGAAGCTCTCTTAAAATGATAATTTGAGCAACGGTGGCGACAAACCCGGTGGTTGTGATGGTGAGAACCGGTGATGGTATCGCTGATAGCTGGCGCATGGTTCCAGTCTCAAGTACGGGTTCTTTGACATGGAAAACAAGCGTAAATCCCGGCTTAAATTAATGACGTCAGTTTATCAGCTTTTTATAAAAATAAAAGGATTGATTGATCCGGACTTGAAGTCAAAGCTTCGGGATATTCGATTTGATGTTAGTTGACCGGATATAACAGGAATGACAATGATAACATCCGACTAACCGGGAGGTAAATTTGGAAATAGCATAAGTGTGTTGCAATTAGATTTTCTCAGTATTATGATGATTCGTGCTCGCAGTTATATGCATGATTCTGAAATCTCTGATCAAAAAGTTGCTCTAGTGATTGCGTCTCTCTTCTCTTCTACAAAGGCACTGCTGAAATTCGGTCGGTCATCAGATTAGAACCTATCTCAATAATACACCCGAAATGCAATGGTTGAGCCCGTTACCCGCTTGTCCGCCTCTGGAGGGTTGGCCCGTTCGCCGGTTAAAAAGTAAAATGAGGCTTTTCCTTTCTCGGGCTCAATCCGCCGGAGGCGGACCCAACTGGCCAACCGGTTTGGTTTGAGGATGCACTTACCAGTCGCCTGCAAATTGTGAGCTTAATATATTAAAAATATAACCCCTTTACCAAATCAGCACGTCAAAATAAGGAGGGTAAAAATGAGAAACTTGAGGCTTAATTATGACACGTTGATCAAAATCTCCAGATCCCTATCTAAATCAAAGGATCCAGAAGAAATCATCCG
>JASFEV010000372.1:0-3339 GCA_050124655.1 Desulfobacterales bacterium | reverse complement strand
GCGATGCTTTTCTCCTAGGGGGCAAATCTCAGAGGTCAAACCGGGTGTGTCGCCTGAAATATAAGGATAATGCGAGATATAGTTGTTAATATATTATTTATATACCACATCTTGTGCCGGATCAAGTTTAAAATGCGCATGCAATTGCATCCGCGCAATATTATTTAAGCATTTCGAAAATTTTGGCCCCGGAGAGCGACTGTGGGCATTCGAACACCATATATAGTGTTTGCACTCCATTATTGACTGCATATTGTGTTACATGGTATGATCTATATCAATTAGAGCATTGTCACCCCGGCCCAAATGAACGTGTGCGGTTAATACAGCGAAGCCAAACCTATTTTGAGGATTGAACATGCCATACGAAAACGTGGTCTATCTGCATGAAAGCCTAAAAAAGCGTTATGTTAATTTGAGAAAGCATTCCCGCAAGCCGTTTCGCCGCGCCACCATTTTTTCCTGCCAAAACCGTTACTATGCCGGATTGACCCAAAACATCAGTAAAGGTGGGGTTTTTATTGAAACCCGTAATCAATTTACCGAGGGGCAAATTATTAAGATGGTCTTTTCACATACGAAAATTGAAAAGGGGGTGATGCTCAAAGGCCAGGTCGTCCATTTAAACCGCCGGGGTTTCGGCTTGAAATTTCTGAGTCTGGTCAAAGGCGGTCAAGAATACCACCTGAATTCTGCATGAAAATTAATGCGAAGTTGATATTGCCCCAAATGGCAGCAAGTCAAGCAAGTTAGAGAGGTACAAAAATATACTGCAAGTTATAATGAATGAAAATCATTTTATCGCATTATTTTTCACCCTTTGGGCGAGCCGTAGGCTTCCATCTGCTGTGTTATTCATACCTCAGCACTGTGACCTTATTTTTTCAGATACCCGAAACTTGAAGACTTGATTATCCTATAGCTTTTTCCAAAAATCTGTCCGATATGCTGTCATTGCGAGGAGCTCAGCGACGAAGCAATCTAATCCACCATGGCAGGTCATGATGCTTCAGATGAGATTGCTTCGCTTTGCTCGCAATGACCCTTAAACAATAAACGAGGTCGATCAAAACAAATATGCTACAGTTCCTCTAAGTATTAACCTCGGCAAGCGCTCAATTCAATTTTAACTTTCCTGATCTGCACCGATAAATCTATTCACCAAACGAATCATCTCTTGGATCTGATCCGGGGCTTGCCAGATGATGTCCGGATCCGCATTGAACCAGGTTAGCTGGCGTTTGGCATAGCGCCGATGATCACGCTTGAGGGTGCGCACGCATTCCGCTAATGAGATTCGCCCCTGGATCGTGTCCACCAGATGACGGTAACCGATGGATTGCATCGCTTTGAGGTCGGCTGCATACCCCCGGGCCAGGAGTTCTTTGACCTCATCAACGAATCCGGAAGCGACCATGGCATCGACCCGCTGGTTGATGCGCTCATATAACAACTCGCGCTTCATTTTCAGACCTATTTTTAAGGCCTCAAACGCTCGCTCTGCGAAGGCGTGCTCACGGTGGTGCTGCGATATGGCTTGGCCGGAGGTGAGTACGACCTCAAGTGCGCGCAGGATGCGGTAGGTGTCATGGGGGTGCAGCCGATTGGCTGTTTCAGGGTCCAGGCGGCGCAGGCGCCGGTGTAAATATTCGATGCCGTGGGTTTTCGCCTCTGCCTTCAGTTTCCCGCGAATATGCGGTTCGGAAACATCGTCATTGAACAGACCATACAGCAGGGCTTTGATGTATAGGCCCGTCCCCCCGACCACAAAGGGCAGGATATCTTTTTCACAAAGCCGGGTAATAATTTGCCGGGCGCGCTTAGCATATCGGGCGGCATCAAAGGACTCATCCGGCGCGACTATGTCGATCATATGGTGAACCGCCCGCGCCTGTTCCCGGGCTGTGGGTTTGGCAGTGCCGATATCCATGTATTTATAGATCTGCATGGAATCAGCGCCGATGATTTGCCCTTTGAAGTGCCGCGCCAGCTCAATGGCAACCGCGGTTTTGCCGATGCCGGTCGGACCGCAGACAATGATGATTTTGGGCTTTGGAGTCGCAGATGGCATAGTTCTTTATAATGATTGATCGTTATTTTGCCTGGGCGAGCGATAAAATCCGCAACGCTTGACCATGCCATTCAAATTACATATGTGAAAAATGAAAGTCAATTGTTCACGAATTCAATCGACCGGACCACTGATTGGTTGATTATTTTGCGCATTTGGATTATTTTGCGCATTTGTAAGATAAATAGCATCCGTAATGTCTCAAAGCCGAACCAGCGGCGTGAAGTAAGCCGTTGATCCAAACCGGGTCAAGCTGTTTTTAAAATCAAATTTTATGGTATTTAACCTTCAGGCAAGTAAAGGAAATGCGTCATGAACATCGCCGTTATCGGCGGCGGCTTTCGCTGCCAGAGATTAATGGACGTCATCGAACAACACACATTCCGGGATTTAGATCCTAAAGTCGTGGCCGTTGCCGACTTGAACGACCAGGCGCCCGGTTTTCTTCAAGCCAAGAGTAGAGGCCTGTTTGTCACCGCCGACTATAATGATTTTTTCAAGAGAAATGACATTGATCTGATCATCGAATTAACGGGCAGCATGGATATCTATAACGATGTCCTTAACAAAAAAAAGAAAACCGTGCGGGCCATCGCCAACACCACCGCAAATCTTTTCTGGGAAATCTCCCGGGTTTCCATATTGCAAAAAAAGACCAGTCAGAAACTTCAAGCCACCCAGGCCATGTACAAGACCATTATAAATGAGCTCATCCAGGAAGACGTTCTGGTCATCGCCCGGGATTATCGCATCATCGACATCAACGAAACCATGCTGGACAAGCTCGGGCTGCAGCGCGAGGATGTCATCGGACAATATTGCTATAAGGTCACCCACCGGTGGGACAAGCCCTGTTCCGGGGAACAACATCCCTGTCCGCTCTTTCAAACGATAGACTCAAAAAAACCGACCCGAACCACCCATGTGCATCTGGACAAAAACAACAATAAAATTTACTACTCCATCTCCACCTATCCCCTGTTTGAAAACGGCAATGTTATCGCCGCCATTGAATTTTCAAGGGATATTACCAAGGATATCAATATACAAAAATCGATGATTCAACAGGAAAAACTGGTGTCCATCGGCCGGTTATCCGCCGGGGTCGCTCACGAGATCAACAACCCCCTTACCACTATTTTAACCACTGCCATGTTGCTTCAGGAAGACCTGGAGCCGGCTGATCCCCAGTATGAAGAATTAGACACCATTGCCAAAGAAGCGCTGCGCTGTCGCAAGATAGTGACCAGCTTACTTGATTTTGCCCG
>JASFEV010000371.1:0-3343 GCA_050124655.1 Desulfobacterales bacterium | reverse complement strand
TTTTTCATGTTCGATGGACCCTAACTCAAGCGCCTTGGCAACTGTGGCCAGCAGTTCATCATTATCAAAGGGTTTGGGGACATAGTCATAGGCACCCTCATTCATGGCCTCTACGGCAGTTTCCGTGGTGGTATAAGCCGATATCAGAATCACCACATTGTCCGGATTTTGCTTTTTAGACGCCCGCAACACATCCAGCCCGGTAATATCGCCCAGACGAATATCACACAGCAGAAGATCGAAATGTTTTTTTTCCAGCATTTTGATGGCATCGCGCCCGGTTTCGGCACAGGTGACGGCATAGCCTTCACTGGACAGCATGTATTCAAGCAGTTCACGCATGCTGAGCTCGTCATCGACGACCAAAATTTTAGCAGAATTTTGGGCCATGGTATTTTCCCTATATTGAAGCAGATTAACCGTGTAATCGGCCAATTCATTGAAAATCTTTACGTTTTTCTAAGCTCATTCATATTCTTGTTCGTAGACCACCTGTCCATCGACCATCGTCAGCACGGGTCGGCCCTTGAGACGCATCTTGTCAAACGGGCAATTCCTGCTCAGCGATTGGAAGCGATTGACATCAACGTTATAGACAACATTGGGATCGATAAGGGTGATATCGGCGGATTGACCCGGCTGCAGCCCACACGCAAGCCCCAGAATGCGCGCCGGCTCGGTGGACATTTTCGCAATTAGGTCCGTAATGGAGATCACGTCCGCATGGACCAAGGTTAAACCCAATGAAACCGCGGTTTCCAAACCAATGATCCCGTTGGCAGCCTGATCGAATGCAACCGCCTTTTCGCGATCTGAGTGGGGCGCATGATCGGTGGCAATGACATCGATGGTTCCGTCCGCCAAGCCCTGCCGAATGGCTGCGCGGTCCTTTTCCGAGCGCAGCGGCGGATTCATTTTGGCATGGGTGCCCCATTCTTTGACTGCCGCATCGGTTAACACAAAATAATGCGGGGCTGTCTCAGCTGTTACCGGCAGACCTATGGCTTTTGCCGCCCGCAAAGCCTCAACCGATTCGGCTGTGCTGACATGGGCAATATGCACCGGGGCTCCGGTGACCTCACTGAGCGCAATATCACGCTTGACCATAGCGCTCTCACTGGCATTGGAGATACCCGCCAGATTTAATTCAGAGGCCACCGGCCCGGCGTTCATCACCCCGCCGGCCACCAGATTCAGATCTTCACAATGGGAAATCACCGCTAAATGATGGGTTGCAGCAGCTTCTAACGCATTCTGCATCAGCTGGTCATTCATTACCGGATTGCCGTCATCGGTTACGGCCACCACCCCGCAGGCTTTTAAGGAATCGAAAGCGCAGAGTTGGCGGCCTTCCAGCCCCATGCTAATGGCCCCCACCGGATAGACGCGTGCAAATTTTGCACGAGCAGCTGCGCGTAAAATGAATTCGGTTACCTGGCAATTATCATTGACCGGTTGGGTATTGGGCATGGCACAGACAGCAGTGAATCCTCCCCAGGCAGCCGCCCGGCTGCCCGTTTCAATGGTCTCTTTGTGCTCGTGGCCGGGTTCTCGGAGATGAACATGCATGTCAATCAAGCCCGGACAAACAATTTTGCCCGAAGCATCGATGGTTTTCGACGTCGAATCCTTGAAACGCGTGTCAGATTCCAGGCTTGCCGTCTGGGCCGGCTCACTGATATCGACAATTTTATCATTTTGTACGATGATATCGGCCATTGCGTCCAGGCGACCGGGATCGATCACCCTGCCGCCTTGTATCCGAGTGAACATTGCGGATTTCTCCGTTTGCCTATTTTAAGAGATTTCCAATTCGGCTCCAGCGAACCCCAAAACTTTCCTTGTCCCATGACCAATAAATGATAAAGGCCTTGCCGTTCAACGCTTTATAATCTACAAAGCCCCAAAAACGGCTGTCAAAACTTTCATCGCGGTTATCTCCCATCACGAAAAGGGACCGTTCCGGCACCGTGATCGGTCCCAAATTATCGCGCGGTCTTGTGCGGGCCGGGAGAATGCGCGGATCCGTGTACACACTGAATTCATGATTGACCTGCTCGCCGTTCAAATACAGCTGTTTGTCGCGAATCTCGATCACATCACCTGGAATGCCGATGACGCGTTTGATAAAATCCTTATTGGGATCCACCGGGTATTTGAAAACGACGATATCGCCCCGTTTGGGTGTTTTGATGGGGATAATGTTTTTACGCAAATACGGAATTTTGATGCCGTAGACAAATTTATTGACCAGGATATGATCTCCAATCTGGAGGGTTTGTTTCATAGAGCCGGAGGGAATTTTAAAGGCTTGCACCACAAACGTACGGATAAACAAAGCGATAACGACGGCGACCAATATGGCCTCAATATTTTCACGCCAAACACTTTTCTTCGGATATTCGTCGGTGGTTTCAGCAACGTGTTCTGATTTCACTGTTTATTTATTACCTTTCAAATTTAATACCTAAATTCATTGTGCTGCCGGAGTGCCGATAATGTAAATACCTAGCCGCAAGATCAGGTGGCTGTATATTCCGGCGACGACATCGTCTAAAACAATACCGCTCCCCCCGCTGACGTTTCTGTCAAGCCACCGGATGGGAAATGGCTTGAAAATATCAAAAACTCTAAAAATGATAAAGCCGCAAACCGCTGTGTAAAAGTTAAAGGGCAATCCGATGAAAACGACCAACACTCCGGCAATTTCATCGATAACAATTTGGGCTGCATCTTTTTTTTTGAATATCTTCTCAGCCGCCGATGCCACGCCTATGGCGAAACCGATAAACAACGCCACCCATAACACAACAAGACCCGTGTGAAAGCGGGACAGTAGAAAACAGATCGGTAGTCCGATGAGCGTCCCAAACGTGCCGGGGGCAAACGGCATGTGGCCGATAAAAAAACCGGTCGCCAGAAATAGAACCACACGTTCGCGAAATTTCATGGCCCGTGTCTATAATCCGAGCAGTTATTTGTCAAGCGGCAAGCCAATCCAGCAAATATTATTAATGAAATTATACAAAAAGATTGCTTCGTCGCTGACACTCCTCGCAATGACCAGCAACGCATTTGAATGTCATTGCGAGCGAAGCGAAGCAATCTCAATGCTTAAGTTTCTGAGCGATCAACATTGGCAAAAGTGTTTCTGAATAATACAGGCTATTTTTTTTGCAGATATTAACTTTCGGCAGCTTCTTTTGCAATGGTTTCATAGACCACTCGTAATGGTAAATTCCGTTTGAGGGCAATCTGTCTGCAGATCTCAAATTCCGGTATCAAACGCTGGCTGCCATCCGGATTTTTGACCCGTTTCACCTGAATTTTGCCGAAAGATGTG
>JASFEV010000370.1:0-3350 GCA_050124655.1 Desulfobacterales bacterium | reverse complement strand
GTTAAAGCGATTATCTTAGGTTTTCTCATCGGAGTAGTGGGGCTGTTGATCAGCCCATTGCGTTTCGTCCTTGAATTGGAGGAAAACACAGGACTGGGCTTATTGTTCAAACTCAGGGGAGCCAGACCGGCACCATTTGATGTCATCGTCATTAGCATCGAAAAAGAATCTTCCGAGTATCTGGATTTACCCAATAACCCGGATAAATGGCCGCGCTCCCTGCATGCCCGCTTAATTGACAACCTGGTTAAAGAAGGTGCCGAGGTCATCGCCTTTGACCTACATTTCATCGAATCCCGTTCCACTGAAGACGACCATTTATTGGCCGAAGCCATCAAAAAGGCACGCAAGGTTGTGCTTGCCGAGCCGCTGATCGCCAAGGAGATTCCTTTATCCGCCCAAAGCAAATCTACGTCTGACGTCCATCGCATTGTCAAATCGGTGAAACCGATTGCACTTTTTTCGCAACCGGCCGCTGCCACCGCACCTTTTTCTTTGCCCAGAATACCCTTCAAGGTCAACCAATATTGGGCCTTCCAGACGGGAGCCGGTGATTCGCCGACTTTGCCGGTGGTAACCTTCCAGCTTTTCACTTTACCGGTATATGAGAAGTTCATCCAGTTGATTGAAAAGATAAGTCCTGATCAATCCGTAAAACTGCCAAAAGACCTTCATAGCGCAATGCAAAACGGAGGTGCCCAAAGGCTGATTGGAAAAATAAGAGAAATATTTGAAAGCAAGCCGCTGATGGCAGAGAGAATGCTGGCAGAATTAGAGCAATCGGAATACGATGACAAAACGCACCGATTGCTCGAATCCCTTATAATGATGTACGCCGCACCGAATCGGCGCTATATCAATTATTATGGCCCGCCGCGCACGATTACCACCATACCCTATCATCGGGCATTGCAAATCGGCTCTGAGAGTATTGACAACAGACAGGTTGACGTTAGCGGCAAGGTTGTATTTGTAGGGCTCTCGGAAATCTTGCTGGCCGATCGAAAGGACAGTTTCTATACGGTTTTTTCACAGGCCAACGGCATATTTATCAGTGGTGTTGAAATTGCTGCAACGGCATTTGCCAATATTCTGGAAGACAGCCCGGTGCGGCCGATAGGCTTTCGGTGGCATTTGCTTGTTATTCTCCTCTGGGGTATTCTGGTGGGTTTCATCTGTCGAGTATCGACATTAAAAGTCGGCGCCATTGGCGCAGTCGGGCTGAGCATTCTGTATCTGGTCGCTGCAGTGTATCTATTTAAAACCAATGGTCGCTGGTACCCTATCGTCATTCCGTTATTTATACAGACCCCTCTTGCCTTTATAGGCGCTGTCGCCATTGAACATTCCAGACTTTTTAGAGAAGCCCTGGTAAAACTGCGCATGGAAAAAGATCTGTCCATGGCCCGGGACGTTCAGATGAGCATGCTGCCGGCCACCTGCCCGCAGGTCGAGGGATTCCAGATTGCCGCCCGTTCAATGCCCGTCAGAGAGGTGGGTGGAGATTTTTACGATTGTATCGTGATGGGAGAAGATAAAGCGGGGTTGGTCATCGGCGATGTGACGGGCAAAAGCGTGTCCGGTGCACTGGTGATGACGGCTTCGCGCAGTATTTTCCGCATGCTGTCAGAAGAAGATCTGAGTGTCCGCGAGCACATGATGCGCGCCAATCAAAGGCTGCAAAAAGACGTCAAAACCGGCATGTTTGTGGCCTTGATTTTCGCCGTGCTGGATTCAGCAAACCGCACGCTGACGCTGTGCAGCGCCGGGCAGACCCAGCCCATACATTTATCTGCAAAAACCGGTAAAGCCCACCTGATAAATACTCGAGGGGACACCATTCCGCTGGGTATTTATGAAAAAGCGAACTATCAGGAAACCGAAATCCCGCTTTCGCCGGGTGACCGCCTGCTGTTTTACACCGACGGAATTGTGGAGGCCATGAACGCCAAGGAAGAGATCTTCGGATTCGAACGGCTGATCGATGTGGTTCAGGAGTCAAAATCCCTGGATGCAGATTCACTCCTGCAAAAAGTTCTGACCCGTGTAAATGAGTTCGCAGGCAATGCTCCCCAGCATGACGACCTGACCGTGATTGTCGTCAGTGTCGAAAAATGACAATGTTCCCCAGCATTATAAGGCATAGAGGGACGTCCATAAATATATAAATAACTAGTCTTCCATCAGCTGATATTGATTGTTCTTGGCAACCTTTTCCCCCCGCCGCACTGCTAAACTGACTGCCGGTTGTGTAAGGTTTAATTTTTTTGCCAGATCGGTCATGCTCATTGCCAGTTCTTTGGAGGCCCAATAGCATAGCAAATCCCTTGCATTGACCACCAGCGGCCGCCGGCTCTGCTCCCAAACCAGTTCCAGCGGGATTCCCATCACGGCAGCCACGCGCCGTGCAACCCACTCGAGGTCAAATCCCTCTACTTGCAGTCGGTAACGGCGCTCTAATTGCTCATCGGCTTCTTTCAAAACCGCTTCGACAAAATCGCTGTCTCCTAATATACGCTCATCTCCTTTGACGCGCACCGCTTCGTCTCTTAAAGCGCTTAGGGCCGCCCATCCACCCACGCTGCGTAACAGCCCACCGCCAACGAGATCGGACCTGCGTCCTTGTTTGACGCCTTGTTTAACAAAATGCCGGTATGCTTTGCGGGCATTGGATTTTCGCTTTCCAAAAAATCCCAGCACATACTCGACCTCCTGCCAATCTCTTTTCACTTTTCCGACCACTGCGCTGTGCCCGCTAAATGGATATTTTTCTAAAGCTTTGATACTCCCAACTAGTTTGGCGCGCAAGGGATTTAAATGAATGTAACGCACCAACTCTTGAAAATAAGGCTCCTCCTGGCAAAGAATCGATTTATAACGGTTTTGAAACAGATGGCCGTGACGGCGGTGACGGTGGTTAAAATAAACAGCATATCCGGTGAGCAATCGCCGCATGAGGGTGGCAATTGGTGTCAGACCGGTTTTCAACAGCAAATGAAGGTGGTTGGGTATCAAGGCCCAAGCATAGATGGGTGTTTCAGCTTCACTAAAAATATCACCAAGTCTTTTAATGAACTGTTTGCGGTCCTTGTCGTCTTCAAAGATATTGCGTTTTTCGATCCCTCTGACGATAATGTGGTGAAGCGCACCGGGAGCATCTATGCGGGCTTTACGTGGCATAAGTTTTCCTTAGCAGTCTTGAGGTTCCGTGTAGACTTATTTATATATATATGGACGTCCCTTTATTTTTTATCAATTATATCCTCTGAAAATGTCAAGACTTTTTCAGAGGGTTATCTAATTTTATCAAATGTAAAAAAATTTTATAACCCCAGTGCTTATCCCTAATT
>JASFEV010000369.1:0-3372 GCA_050124655.1 Desulfobacterales bacterium | reverse complement strand
AGGCCGAATCCGCCGATGATATCCGCCAGCGCCGAGCCGATGCCGCCGGCACCTGCACCCCACCAGAAAGATCTTTTCCGAGTCATGCTTCCTAATACCAGACCGGAAAACACCACTGCGACATCTCCAAAATTGAAGTATCCCCGGCTGGGAAGTGGCACCCTGATAAATAGCGTCATCAGGGCAACAACTGCGGTAAGGGCAAAAAAAGCAATTTTAATATTTTTCATTTGTTGGTCTCTTGAAAATGTTGATACCGGTTGCGAAGCAATCGATTAGAATGATCAATCTCTTCATAAAGATACAAATACAGTGCAATGATAAGACAGGCATATTTTTTCAAAGTATATTTAATGTTGCTGCCGGATTTTAATACCGAATAGGTGTTCAGATACCAGGAAAATCTGCGCAATATTCTTTCACCCTTTGAGAAGGCTGATTTTAGGGTAATTAAATCAATCCGCTTTTTCATTGAAATCGGAAGGCTGAGGATATCAAGATACGTAATGTAGCTCAACAGGACTTTTAAAAATATGAGTGAGCTGGGAAACACCATGCATTTAATAAAGGTATCTTGCAACCAATCCTGTCTGCCGAATAGTCGGGTGAAGTGAAAAATCAGTCCGAAAATAAATAACGTAAAAACAAACGGTAAACAAAATTTCAACAAGGAAACCGTTTCTCGAAGCGAAAATCGCAGCGCATTCCATCCGAGTATTCCGATAAAAACGATCAGTTGCATAGTGATATGATCATAAAAAGGCCCGAATACAAAAAGACAAAAAAAGGAAAGTATGAGCATGATTATAATGCTCAGTTTTAAAATTACCATGTTTATTCTTTCGTTATCCTGACGTTTCTGATGTGGCCATCAAAATCAATCAGGTCAAATCTGACATTGCAGACCGGATATTTTTGGGCAACGGCTTCCGATTGGTGATATGCAAGATGGGAAACAATAATGTAGGTGCGGATAAAGGCGGCACTCCAATCAAAGATAAATCCATAATCGGCAAAATATTTATCGAACTCATCCAGTATAAAAACGCGTGCTGATCGGCTGTGATTGATCCATAGCCGTAACAGCTCAACCTCATCAGAGCCGGATACTTTAATACCCTGGACCGAAAGCAAGGCTTTCAGGGTATACAGTTGAGTTCGAATATCCTGGCCGATATATACATATTGAACTGTGTCTGTTTTAAGCGCCGGAATAATTATTTTCTCTAGAAAGGATGTCTTCCCAAAGCCATTGCCCCCCCGGAAATAAAAACAATTAGGACCGTTATTTAAATTAAGATCGTCGACCAGATCAAAGACCAGACCCCGCGCCTCTAAACGATATGTGCCTCTTTTAATTTCCATCTTTTAAAATGATTTCTTGAATGTGGCTTTTTTCACTGGAGAACAGTCTGATATGACGGGTCGATTGAATTTCTTCAAATTTGGTAAGTAATTTAGATCGATTGTCGTCACTTAGAGAGTCCAGAACATTATTCAATAATAATTTTAGACCATGAATTTCTTGACTGCGAATCACCGCCAGGGTGAGCAGACATCCCAGAATTGCCTTTTGGCCGCCGGAATAGGTATCGAAATCCTTGTCTTCGTTCATGTCGTAGATGCCAAATTCTTTCGCCTCTCGCATTATTTCTTCCACCAGCGCCATGTCTGGCTTGCGCCGCAGTAGCCACACTTCCTCACGGATGGAGGATGATATAAACAGATGATTAAAGTCCAAGA
Source organism: Desulfobacterales bacterium (assembly GCA_050124655.1). Classification (GTDB taxonomy): domain Bacteria; phylum Desulfobacterota; class Desulfobacteria; order Desulfobacterales; family JAHEIW01; genus JAHEIW01. The sequence continues at coordinate 1,629 of JASFEV010000369.1, read as the reverse complement.
TAAGGTATTCATCGCCGTATGTGTTCAAAATTGCGTCTAAATTATAGATTGCCATAAAGTTCCTTTGACCCCGTTCACAACGCGATGCAGTCTCTATCAGCTTCCAATAATGGTGCGCCTAAAATTTGTGCGATCAGTCGGCGGACCACAGAATTTTTTTCACATCTACTGCTTTTTCAATTAACCTATATTTTACAGCAAAGTCGGCAAACCGCTGCCATCGTTGCGGGTCCAGATTTTGGTGACGGGCATAATACGGCATCGTCAGCTTGAAGGCATCGGATTCCGTTTTACGGTCTGCTTCCGGCACCTCCTCAAAATAATATTCCAGTGCGGATGCCGGATTTTTGCGAACATAAGCGATGGCGCGATCGATGCTATTTTTAAATGCCATAAGGGCGGCATGATTTTTTCTCATCGTTTTGAGACTGGTCACAAAAATTAACTCATCATAATCGGGTATCCCCCACTTTTCCAGTTCAAAATAGCCGACCTCATAACCTCTGTGGGCCATTGTTACGGTTTCATATGTTTTAAAGGGCCCCATGACCGCATCCACTTTTTTGGCGGTTAATGATTGAACAATGGAAAAACCAACATTGACGGCCGTATAGTTTTCGATGTTGTTCAATTTGGCAAATGCCGCTAAAAGAATATCCATCAGACCCGGTACGGTATATCCGATTTTTTTGCCTTCCAAATCCTTGGGAACCTTTATGCCGCTGTCTTTCATAAACAAAAGTGTTGTTAGCGGATGTTCTATCAGACGGCCAAATGCCACAATTTCAAGACCTCTGGCAGCAGCGATGATGGTCTGGGGCTCATAGGAAACGGCAATGTCGACATTGCCGGTTGCGGCAAGCTTGAGCGCATCTGCTGTTTCGGACGGACTGATAATTCTGATTTCCAATCCTTCCTGAGAAAAGTAACCCTGGTGGCGGGCCACATAAATGGGCAAATGGTCGACATTAGGAAACCAATCGAGGATCAGGGTAAAGTTTTGAGCAGCAGGCACTGGTGAAACCATGGTTAAGAGAAGATAACCCGCCAAAATTGAATGAAGCAATATTTTCTTCATTTTTTTCTCTCCTTATGTCCACTGTTTCCATGTGATAACTCTTTTCTCCAAAAACCCGACAAATAACCACATGGTCACGCCCATTGCTGACAGCCATAGAATCGCGGCAAAAACAAGGTCGACTCTAAGTCGGGCATTGGCCTGAATCATCAGGTAACCGAGTCCCTGTTGGGCACCCACCCATTCGCCGATAACGGCACCGATGGTGGCCACCGATACGCCCACCTTAAGTCCGGCAAAAAAATGCGGTAGGGCCCATTTCCAGAACAACAGCCGCATCGTCTTCCAGAATCCGGCACCCATTAGTTGGAACAGAATCCGATATTCATGATCACAGCTTTTAAATCCTTCCAGCAGATTCACGGTAATCGGGAAAAAGATGATAATTGCCGCCATCAGCACTTTGCTGGTAATACCGTAGCCAAGCCATACCACCAATAAGGGAGCGATGGCAAAAACCGGAACGGCCTGCGAGGCCACCAAAAACGGGGCGATTGCATTCTCCACCGAAGGATGCGCAAACATGATTATCGATAGTGGAACGGCAACAG
>JASFEV010000368.1:0-3373 GCA_050124655.1 Desulfobacterales bacterium | reverse complement strand
CAACCAGCACTTTTAGCATGACGATGCCTTCATATCCCCTTCGGCGCGCCTTGCGCGGATATGCGGGCGCCGGATTCTGCCTGTACAAGGGTTTGGCCATGATGAGGGCGGTTGCGGACGCGCTACTGTCGCTTTCTCTGCTGGTCAGGGCAGCTGCGGAAGTCATTGATTGCGTATATTCATCGGCCATGCGGTGGTTTTTTTTTATGAAGGCCGTTTCTGCCGGAATCGGGTCATGGCTGAGTTGAGTGGCCGAACTTGCGGGGCTGAAAATTTTAGCATGCGCCGCGGGGGAAACATGATCTTTATCGATTGACTCCGCTCGATTTGTTTGGGTGGCTTTGACGGGTTTGATTTTACGGGTCAATGCTTTCAGATTTTTCTTCCGGCGGTGTTTTTTGGGGGTCTTGGCCGGAGACGGTTTTTGAATTAGAGCGTTATTTTCGAGCCGTGCGACGGCCGGGATGTCGGCGGGCGTTTCCGTGGGCTTCTGCTGAAGGTCCGGCTGAAAACGTTTTTCAGGCGCACTGTTCGCGACCGGGGCCTGGACGGGGCGTTTCTGCAATTTTTCAGCTGACAGTGTAATCGTTAAGGACGTGGGTGCCGGCGCCGGACGGGGAGCAAGCATCAGCCAGCTAAAGTCGGTGCTCAAAATGATGGCATGAAATGCCAGCGCACATATGATGGCGGGCAGCAGACGTTTCACATCTATTCCTCTAATTCGGCCTGCAGGGATATGCGGCTCAATCCTGCCTGGCGAATTTTATCCAGGACCTTATAGATCATCTGGTATGGCAAAGCGCGGTCTGCAAAAATAAGGACTCCGGATTCCCGGGCTTCGCCGGCTTTATTGCGCAGCACCCGGGTTAGATCCGCCAGGGCAACGCGCTCTTTGTTCACGTAAATGGTTTCATCCCCTTTGACGGTAACCGACAACGTCAATTTTTTATCGATTTCAGCTGTGGTCGAAAACGGCAATTCAACCGGCAATCCCCGGTGAACTGCCATGGACAGCATGGCGTAGATAAAAAATACCAATAACAGAAAAACGATATCAATCAAAGGAAGCATTTCGATTCGTACCTTTTTATGAACCGGGAATTCAACTTTCATGGTATGCCTCCGTCACATTTTAGCATTCGGTTTGGGTTAGCTTTTCGTATACAATTTCCAGGCTGGTGGCATATTTCTCAATTTGCACGGCTGCATTTTCAACACGCGAATTAAAATAGTTGTAGGGAAATACCGATAAAATGGCGATTCCCAGACCGGCTGCCGTGGTGATTAGCGCCTGTGCGACACCGATCGTTACTTCCTGCGGATGCTCGATGCCCGCCGAGCCTAAAGCCTCAAAGGATGAAATAATGCCCAGAACCGTTCCGAATATTCCCAGCAGGGGGGCAACGGTGATCATCGTATCCAAAACACCCATAAACCGTCGCATATGTTTGATTTCATCGGCTGCCGCAGCCTCCATGGCCTTGATCATCGAAAATTCCCTGTGCAGGATGCCGCTGACTAAAATTTTTATCATATAATCTTTGGCATGCAGGGTCTTGTTCCTGATGGATTCCCAATCTCCCTGACGTGAGAGCTCTAAGACTTCATCGACCAGTGAGGGCTGGCTCCGAAGACCAAGCCTGAACCAGAAAATGGTCCGTTCGATGACCACGCTTAATGCAATAATCGAACAGGCCAGCAGCGGGTACATGACCGGGCCGCCTTTATCGAAAATATGCCACATCGTCTTTACTCCTTGTTGCGATTGGTTTCAAAAGGGGGGGGCATCCCCTGTTTACAGCTTAAATGCCAGTCCGACACGAAAACTGGGATCCGGCGGGCTGAAACCAAACACTTCTTCATAGTCTTCATTAAAAAGATTTTCTACTTTGCCGAAAATTTTAACATCCTGAATATACCGATGATTCATATCAAAGGTATATGAGGTCGCCAGGTCGACGAGGAAATAATCATCCAGGGATACCCGGTTAGCCGGAAACGTACGAAAATCAAGATCATCGCGATCCCCTACGTATTGTCCGTCAACGCGGATTTGAAAGCCCTGCCAGGCCCAGTTGACATAGCCCGAAGCCGTGTGTTCCGGACGGCGTAGGAGATCCTTGCCTTCCTCAAATGGTGAACTCGGCCCTCCGGCACCGCCGTCATCCTTGACCTCGGTATTCAGATAGGTGTAGTTGGCGCCGACCGTAAAGCCATAACCGGGTTTGCATAATGCCATCAACTCAATACCCTGGCTTTCAGCTTCTTGAATGTTTTCAAAATCCGGGGCGGGGTCCGGGCGATTAATAAAGGTGATTAAATCGTCGAATTTCTGATAAAAATAAGTGGCACCTAAAACAAGCTTATTTTGCCACAGCACCTGATCGAAACCAACTTCCCATGAGTATGATTTTTCCGGGTCCAGATCCGGATTGCCGGTGGCAAAGCCCTGGGCGTATTGTTCGGTGAAGGTGGGGGTTTTGAAACCCTTGCCGGCCGCGCCTCGCAATATGGTGCCGGTTTGGGTTAATTCATATGCTGCTGAACCGCGCGGAACAAATTCATTGCCAAACTCACTGTTGTCTTCATAACGCGCTCCGACGGTCAAATGCAAGCGATTAAACAAAGACAACTGCTCCTGGGCATACCATCCCCAGTTGTCTCGATCTTCATCCAGATCTCCCGTTGTTTCGAATCCGAAAAAGATCGAGCGGGTATCTTGATCATATTCTTCCTCCAGGTACTCAACTCCGGCTGTAAAAATCGAACGAAGCGTATCCGTTTCTGGATAGCGAATATTAAAATGATAATCGATGGAGGTGCGTGTCTCTTCAGTATCCGAGAAAAATGCCCCGAATGGGTCTGCCGGCGGATCTTCCGGATCATTAAAGTCTTCTTTCGTACGGTGATAACCCAGAAGCATGTTGTGTTCCAGCCATGACAGCATCTGGTATTGAGCGTTTAGGCCACTCACCCATTGATCCTTTTCGATGTCCTGATTGGGGTCCAGCGGGGAAAATTTATCGCCGGCGTCCTCGGTGGGAAACTTAAATTTTGAGTCTTCGTATCGTCCGGTCAGGCGCAGACTGAGCTGGTCCACAGGGAAAATATCGATCCGCCCGCTGTATGTATTATTCCAGTAATCGTGGTTGACATCCAGAAAACCATTGTCATCGATGCGGGCATAGGACAGACTGGCACCGATGTGTTGGTTGCCGCCGTTAAAACCGACGCTGTGCTCTCCGATGTAATTCTTATCACCCTCCAGGTAGGTACCGTTAGCGGTTGAGACACTGAGCGAAGGTTTGCCTTCACCGGGTTTGGTGATAAAATTAATGACACCGCCGATAGCATCCGATCCATACAAGGCGCT
>JASFEV010000367.1:0-3441 GCA_050124655.1 Desulfobacterales bacterium | reverse complement strand
GGTGGACAAAAGAGGCCTGACAGATTTAGATCGCCGTTATTTGAAAACAATCATTGAATATTATACCGGTGGTCCAGTCGGTATTGAGGCCATTGCCGCTACTTTACAGGAAGAATCCGATACTCTCGTGGATATTGTTGAGCCGTATCTGCTGAAAATCGGTTTTGTTCTGCGGACCTCGTCGGGTCGAAAAGCAACCGAAGCAGCCTACAAACATCTGGGATTTCGGATACAGGGTAAGCTGTTCAAATAATTTGACGCGCAACACGCGACCCGAAACACGCAACGACTCAATATGCCTGTGATTACGCTTTTAACCGATTTTGGTACTGCCGACGAATACGTCGGAGTCATGAAAGGCGTTATGCTCTCGATTTGCCCCTCGGTAGCGATCATTGACATCTCGCACCAGATCGAACCGCAGGATATCCGGCAGGCCGCCTATTTGATTCCGGCTTATTATCGTTTTTTCCCCGAAAACACGATCCACATCATTGTTGTTGATCCAGGAGTCGGAAGCCAGCGGTCCATTCTGGCAGTTTATGCCCGCAAGCATTTTTTTATCGCGCCAGACAATGGCCTACTAACGCTTTTGCTGAGTGATCAAAAATCTGATACGATTATTCGTGTAGATAATTCACATTATTTTCTTGAGCCGCTGAGTGCGACATTTCACGGGCGCGATATTTTTGCTGCGCTGGGTGGCCATATGGCTTGTGGTACCCAACTTGAGACGCTGGGTGCCAGAATCAGAACACAGGATATTGTGCAGTTGACTGATCTGACCTGTCAGGTTTCTGAGAAGGGTGAGCTCGTTGGAAAAATCGTATCGATCGATCGGTTTGGTAATCTGGTCACCAATATTGATCAGATTCGCCTGGATGCTTTTTGCCAATCGCAAGCTTCCAAACAACCTCGGGTTCATATCGGCTCGCTCACCATTAGCGGTCTGGCGAAAACCTATGCAGATGCAGCCCCGCAGGCACCGCTGGCACTGATCGGCAGTCGAGGATATATGGAAATTGCCCTCAATTGCGGCAGCGCTGAAAAACAGTTGCAAGCCCGCAAGGGAGATCTTGTTAACGTAACCCTCGTATAAAATGGACTTTGACCCATACAAGAAAACACGGCCTGGTGGGGCTGATAGGCGCTGGACGCTATTATTTATAGGCGATCACGGCAATGTCATCACCATAAAGCGATTTAAAGCCATTATCATTGCGGTGGGGTGTCTGTTTTTACTGGTGTTTGCTTTTCTGGCGTTTTTTTTCTATAGCAATCAAAAAGCACGTCATCATAATAAGGATCTGCAAAAACGGTATCAAGATTCACAACAGCAGATTGAAACCCTGCGCCATGAAAACGAAATTTTAATGGCCCGCTTGGTGGTCGCTGAATCTAAAGCCAAAGAAAAGATGACTGAAAGCCGATCAACCAAAGAAAGCCGAAGTGTTGCCAAGGCGTCCGACCCTGAACCGCCAGCAGGGGACCAGCCCAAGCCGCTCCTAAAGCCACAAGAAAAATCAGCCGTTCTTCAGGCGAGCCGTGCTGAGTCTGCTGACAATCAAGCACGCGCAGCTGAAACGGTTATGCAGGTGGCAGTGGAAAACTTTAAGGTATCACGTGAAGCTGATAATAAAAGCGTTAGCGCCCAGTTCAAAATAAAAAATACCAGCCGTGGATCTCAGCGGGCGGTCGGGAAAGCCGTCGTCATATTAAAGGGGGCTGATCTCAAAAAAGACCAGTGGCTGGTGATGCCGTCTGTCACTCTTGCGGACAATAAGCCTGCTGGAAAGCGTGGTAAGAGTTTTTCGATCCAGCGTTTTCGCACCATGAATTTTACATCTAAAGCACCGGATCATGCCCATCAGTTTCAAACGGCGGTGGTCTACGTGTTTAGTGAACGCGGGCAAATGCTCTTGGAACAGGACTTTGCGATAAGTTTGCCTCCCCTGCCGGTTGCTTCGTCGCAACCGCAAACTGAACAGACCTCATCCGGCCAAGCACAGCCATCTAAAACACCGCCTCGGCGGAAGACCTCTTCGGAAACGCCCCCCGCTGAAGATGTCCTTGAAGCTTTAGAAAAGGCGCCACCGGTATTTTAGGCGTCAGAATTCAGAAGTCGGAAGACAGAAAACAGAAGACAGAGGTCCGAAAACTCGTCTGCGCTCTGGCGAGCTTCCGACTTCGCTCTTCGAGCTACGACGGGACAAGACGCCGCGGCAAGCAGAGTTTCGGGTGGTTTGATTTTCGAGGACGAGCACGAGGACGGGCATGAGGACGAAAGTTTTATGCGCCTTAGCATACTTGTTTTCGGTTGCCAGAGGCCAGAGGCCAGAAGCCAGAAGCGAGAATAAATTACCCATCACCGGCTTCCAGTTCTTTCACAAACGGGCGTACGTTTAATGCGTCGGAGTGAAAGTTCTCAAAAGTGAGGTCCTGAAACGCGAGTTGTCGCTTTTGTTTTAGGATTTCAAATATTTCAAGATAATTCAAAATAATCCGTTTGCGCCAGTTTAAATTGAGCCGGGATGCGTAGTGGCGGATGTCGGTTTTTTGGCCCTCGATTTCCAAAAAGTTGCCATAGGGCATGGTATCCAGAAAAAATGCCGTTTGGCCCAGCATCATGGTTTCGCGCCATTTTTCATAGCGCTGGACCGCTTGCAGGCCCACACTGGTGAGAATCTGGTCCATGGTCTTAAAGTCAGACACCTCGACTTCCAGCTCATTGAAGATTTTAAAATTACGGTCGGTCGATGTCTGTTTGGACTTAAAGGTTAGCATTGTCTTTTGATCTTGACGCAGACGCAAAAGTGAATGTTTCTCGATCAGACTATGGGTGACATCTTCATAGCGAATGTTGTATTCAAATACGCGTCCCATCGATTCGGCACCCAGTTCCGCAATACGGTGTCGCATATCGTCAATTTCGTCCAGAAAAAATTTTACCTCCACTTCACGTTTTTCCATTTCAGACGATCCTTTTCTTTGGATGTTTTCCATTACTCCTACACTCCAGTCCAGCCTTCGTAGCCGAGCTACTTCGGCGGAGTAGGCTACTCCATTACTCCAGAGAAAGGCCGATTATGCAGGACAATAAGATTAAAACAAGCGAATTGTAAAGGGTCAATTTAAATTTTTGCTTGACATCCAGTGATATTTTGCTTAGGTTTGCCGGATTATTTAATTTGAGGAGTCATTAAAGGTGAAAAAGTATACAACGAGTGCCAAGCGTTCAGATAACCCCCAAAACTGGTATGTGATTGATGCCGATGGGGCGATATTGGGCCGTCTTGCTACCCAAGTCGCCCAGCGATTGCGCGGCAAGCATAACCCGCAATTTACACCTCACGTAGACACCGGTGATTGGGTGATTGTCATTAATGCTGATAAAATTGTCCTGAGTGGTCGCAAAATGGACCAGAAGATTTATTATCGACA
>JASFEV010000366.1:0-3468 GCA_050124655.1 Desulfobacterales bacterium | reverse complement strand
AGCCGATAGGCTTCCAGCGTGCGGTGCACATCGGAAGCCTTGAGTGAGATCTTTATCTGATCAAAGTCCAAAGATTTGAGCAGTTCCACATGGCGCAGGCCGCTTTCTACCATCCCTTTCGCAGTAACGCCATTGTATTTTTTGAGGATATCTTTTTCAAGGGAGCCGGAATTGACCCCGATGCGAATGGGAATATTATGGTCCTTGGCGCAATCGACAACGGCCTTGACCTTTTTGCGTGCGCCGATATTGCCGGGATTGATGCGCAATCCGTCGGCACCGGACTTAGCGGCGGCTATCGCCAAACGATAATCGAAGTGAATGTCGGCGATCAGCGGAATTTGGATCTGCTTTTTGATTGCCGTAACCGCTTTGGCGGCTTCGGCGTCCGGCACAGCCACACGCACGATTTCGCATCCGGCTTCTTGCAGACGCTGAATTTGTGCTACAGTCGCAGACACATCCGGGGTTGGCGTATTCGTCATGGATTGCACCGCAATGGGTGCCCCGCCACCGATTTTCACGTTACCGATTGAAATCTGACGCGTTTTTTTGCGCTTTATCTTTGAATGCTGCATAAAATGCTTATGTTTCTACCGACAAAATTATGGTATAGTGCTCCTGGCTTCCAGCTATGGCTGGCCGTCGGGTATTCTGTCTGATACTCAATCTCAAATTTAATGCGCCAAAAACTATCTGTAAAGTGGGCCCTCAGTCGACAAATCATCACAAAAAGCGTAAATACCCATCAATAGCAGAAACTGACCCGGGTGCGGACGTGATGGGTTTAACACTATCAAAAAAATATCGAGTGGTTTAGACATCTTACACTAACAAACGCATTTAGATTATTCAAGTAAAATACGGCAAAAACCGCAACTCAGACTGTTAGCGAATACGCATCCATCAGGAGTTCAACGATGAAACGTCAAAATGGTCAAAAATTTGCAAACAAGCACGATTCCGACGCCAAAATCGACGAGCGCATCAAAAACGCCCTTGAGCAACAGACAAAAAATAATGAGGTTCCCTGTGCCGTGGCATTCAAAATCGCCGAAACGTTACAGGTTTCACCGTCTGATGTTGGAAAAACAGCTGATTTGTTGGAAATGACGCTGGCAAAGTGTCAGCTGGGGCTCTTTGGTTACAAGCCTAACAAAAAGATCGTCAAGGCCAAAGCACCTGAGAATTCGGATCTGGAAAAAGCCATTCGGGATGCTCTGATTGACGGTAAACTTCCCTGCCGCAAGGCCTGGGACATCGCCCGCAGTCAGGATCTTTCCAAAATGGCGATTAGCGCGGTCTGTGAGCACCTCAAGATCAAAATAAAACCCTGTCAGCTGGGTGCTTTTTAACCTGCGGTCATTTAAGATTGTGCCCGTTAGAGTCGATATAACTAATAAGCAAGCAGCGGCTGGCGATTTCTGAAGGGCAACGACAACCAATAATCGGTTAACTTATTGAATTTTATATATTTTATCTACAGCGGGGCCTTGAACATCGGTTTGAATCCAAAAAGAATGAATTGGTAAATATTTAGAGTGGTTAGCACTCATATTAGACCGTATGAGGTTGACTATCGTGAGTTTGTCGGCAGTTAACAATATTTTACGCGAGAGAACCGGTTTTCAGATAACCGTTCTGATTATCTGGGGGGTGATCGGCTATTATTTACTCAGTCCTGTCATCGGCGAGTACCGATTTGTTACCCTGCAAAAAATCCTGAAAACCGGTAAAATAACGGTCGCTACACGTAATACCGCCCATTGCTACTATATTTACCGTGATCAGCCGATGGGATTTGAGTATGAACTGGCCCAGGCCTTTGCCGCATATTTGGGTGTGAAGCTTGAGATAAAGGTAGTTGATCACTGGGATGACATGATCAGCGCTGTAAACCATGGCTCAGCTGCATTTATTGCCGCCAGTACGCCGATCATGCCGCAACACCAGCGGGCGATCTCTTTTTCAGACGGTTATATGGAAGTCAACCAACAAATTGTTACCCATCGTAAAAATAACCGAATCAAAAACGTTGCGGATCTTTCCGGTAAAACCATAGATGTCAGAAAAGGAACCGCCTATCAGCACCGCCTGGCAGAACTTAAGAATCAGGGAATCGACCTTGCCATTCGATTGCATGAGGATCTGCCCACCGAAGAACTCATTCAGAAAGTGGCTGATGGCGAAATCGATTTTACGATTGCCAACAGCAACATCATCTTAATCAACCAGCGAAATTTCCCGACAGCGGTCAGTGCCGTTTCAATTAACGATCGCTTGCAGCTGGGATGGGCCGTGTATCCAAAATCGATTGAATTGCTCGAGCGCATGAATCATTTTTTTCAAACGATCAAAAAAAGCGGAGAATTCGATAAGATCTACCAGAAGTATTACGACGACAATAAGGACTTTGATTATGTAGATCTAAAGGCGTTTCACCGGCGATTAAAATCCAGACTCTCCCGTTACAGCCCGTTTATAAAAGTCGCCGCCAACAAGCATGGATTTGACTGGCGTCTGATTGCCGCCCAGATTTATCAGGAATCACATTTAAACCCTTGGGCCAAAAGCCGGGCCGGTGCCAAGGGCCTGATGCAAATGTTGCCATCCACTGCCCGAAGCTTGGGCGTAACCGACCTGTTCGATCCGGTGCAAAACATCAATGCTGGCGTTCAGCATTTAAGAAACCTATATGACATGTACGACAACGCCAAAGGAGAGGATCGCCTGCTGATTTCGCTGGCAGCCTATAATATCGGTCAGGGGCATATTTCCGATGCCCGAAAACTCGCCAAGCAAAAGGGACTCGATCCCAACAAATGGGTGTCCCTTGCCCAGACCCTGCCATTGCTGCAGTATCGAAAATACTACAAACACGCCAAGTACGGATTTTGCCGCGGCACCGAACCGGTGCGCTACATTAAGCAAATTATGATTTATTACGATGTGTTGCAGCGCCAGGGATTTGAGTACAAAACCACCAAAGCGTAAGTCTAAAATCAGTGTCTTAGAGTTTAAAAAGGAAGTCGCAAGATTCACAAAAGTGGTTTTATAAGCTGGAGTAATGGAATGTTGGAGTGTTGGAGTAATGTAAAAGCAAAATCGAACACCATCAATCATTAACCCACTACTCCACTACTCCATCACTCCAATACTCCATGCTCTATTCCCATCACTCCGAGCTCCAGTTATCCACTACTCCATCACTCCAGTAATCCAGTAATCCAATACTCCATCACTCAAATGATATTAGAACCTATCTCAAAAATAGTAGATCACGCCCAAGGGCGCGGCACAAAACCGATTCAAAAACGGAGTATACACGTTAAGTATTCGAGTATTTTGAATCGGTTTTTAACAAAGCCCTTGGGCGTTAGATGCATTTTTGAGATAGGTTCTGCTAATACATCGCATTGACACCCACAAACGGATTGGTTTGTTTTTCATGACCGATGGTGGTTTCCG
>JASFEV010000365.1:0-3493 GCA_050124655.1 Desulfobacterales bacterium | reverse complement strand
AAGAGGAAACACTTACCGCCTATGCCGAGCTATACCTCAAAGAGGAAATTCAGGCCGAAGCGCTTGTCCGAAACTTGCCTGGATTTGCCCGTTTTCTGCCGTTGGCCGCTCTTTTTCACGCTCGGGTCGTAAATGTGAGCACAATTGCCAGAGAAGCAGGAGTGGCAAGGACGACAGTATCCGGATACCTCGATATTTTAGAGGAAACACTTCTTTGCTTCCGGTTACCTGCATATGAAGCCAAGCTTCGCGTGCGGGAACGCAAATTGCCCAAATGGTACTGGTGTGACCCCGGCATCGTGCGAGCGATGAAACGTTCAACTGGCAGTATACTGATAGAGGAGAGGGGGGCATTATTTGAGGGCATGGTGGCGCAACTGATTCGCGCGTACAGGGATTACCGCAGCATCTGTGATGATTTCCATTACTGGGCACCTGCCGGTCGGTCTGCAACCGAAGTTGATTTCATTATCGTGCAAGGTGGCAATCTGATAGCAGTCGAGGCAAAGTCCGGCAGCACTTTCACAGAAAAATGGTGCAAGGGCTTGCGTGCGGTTGCTGAGCTCAAGGGACTGCGACGCCGGATCATCGTTTATCCTCGGGGACCGGTGCTGCAGACAAAAGACGGCATTGAAGTCCTTCCATTTAAAAACTTCGCTGATCAACTGGCCGACGATGCTCTCTGGCCCTGAAGCAATTGAATCGTCGGCAATGAAGATCATGGTTCAATAAGGGCTTGGAGTTATGGAGTAGTGGAGTGCTGGAGTAATGCATAAAAATGGATACAAACAGAATTTCGCGGTTATCTGGGAAACTCCAGTTGAATACGGTTGATATATCTCGCCACGAAGAACACGAAGATCACAAAGGGGAAACACATCATTTACAAGATGTGCATTTCGCACACTTTGCGGAAGTGATGGCCGTAAATGGCAAAGGTAATGGCCAGTGGCAGCAATTCCCGGCGCTTACGCACGGTCCACAATAAGAGCTTCCAGTACTGGAAACGTTCCTTGCCAAAAACGCCCAGGCGGATACAGGATCGCAAAAACGCCATCATGCTGTGCGCGTTGAACGGCAATTTCGCTTCAGGGGCCTTGTATTCTTTCAGGAAGGTCCGCACCCGTTCATAATAGATTTTGGGGGAATAGATTTGTCCCATGATGCGCTTATATCCGTCACTCAGTGCTGTGAGATCCATGCGCGGGATAATATTGGTGGTGCCGTCGGTATTGCACGATATCAGGCCGGCCAGACGGCCCTCTTCTTTTAGCCGGTTATACAGCCGTGTGCCCGGAGGGGCATTTAGCAAGCCGACCATGGCGGTCACGATGCCGCTTTTCTGGATAAAGTCAATTTGGCGTTGAAAAATAGAGGGTGTATCACTGTCAAAGCCCACGATAAATCCGCCCTGGACCTGCAGACCGGTACGATGAATTTGCTTGACGCTTTCAACCAGATTGCGGCCTTTATTCTGCTTTTTATTGCATTCCGCCAGGCCTTCTTCGGCCGGCGTTTCGATTCCAATAAAGACTGAATCAAACCCGGCGGCGACCATCATCTTCATTAAAGGCCGATCATCTGCCAGGTTGACCGATACTTCGGTGTTGAAACGAATGGATTTTTTATCTTCATGCCAATCGATCAACGCCGGCAAAAGCTCGGCCTGAAGATATCTTTTATTACCGATAAAATTATCATCCACAAAAAATATATTTCCACGCCAACCCAGGCCGTAAAGGCCGTCCAGTTCATTGATGATTTGGGCCGCCGTTTTGTGACGCGGCCGGTGCCCGAGCAGTGTCGTGATGTTGCAGAAGTCACAATTAAACGGGCAGCCCCGGGAAAACTGAATACTCATTGCAGCGTAACGTTTCATATTGATCAGGCGCCACATCGGAGGAGGGGTTTGGCTCAGGTCTGCAAATTGAGTTGTCTGATACACACGTCGGGGGCAGTCATTTTCCAGATCGCGCACAAATGATGGTAGTGTCAGCTCGGCCTCGTTCAACACAAAATGATCGACCGCCTCAAACGTTGCATGTTCATCTGTAAAAAGCGGTCCGCCGGCGACAACCTTCAAACCGGCTTCTTTACAGTGTATAATAGCCTGGCGCGCGGATTCGCGCTGCACGGCCATTGCACTGACAAAAACGCTATCCGCCCATGCCAGGTCCTTTTCCGTCAGCTGGGTTACATTGAGGTCGACCAGTCGCTTGGGCCAGTTCTCGGGCAGCATAGCTGCTACCGTCAGCAGGCCCAATGGTGGAAATGCGGAGCGCTTGCGAATAAACTTCAGGGCGTGCTTAAAACTCCAGAAGGTATCTGGAAAGGACGGGTACAGGAGCAATGTTTTCATGGGTCTTCTTTTTAGGAGCTTGCAGCCTTGCCCGGCTCGGATAATTCTTGAAATGTTTCAAACAGATCCAGATCATCAAATAAAAGCTCTTTAGAGAAATGGTCATTCTTGCCGTAAATCTCTATGACCGAATCGGCAATCACTTTGGCATAAGTCCCGATGGGATACAAATTATCGGTCCGCAATACGGTTACCAGGGCTTCTTTCCCCTCCGAGATCGCCTCTTTGATTACTTTACCCTCGTATGTTTCCGTACACAGCAGGGTAAAATCGTCTCTGGCAATTGCGCTGATTTCATGGCGTTTGATGTTGCCGGCAACCACTGCATATTCCTCAATGGTCAATGCACTTGTCTTTTCATCGCGCGAGATAAAATAGCGTTGTTTCATAATCCCCCATTTCCTTCCAATGAAAAAGGCAGAGCCTTTTCTGACTTTGCCTTTTTCCTTTATAAAAGAGGCAGCGAACGATTAAATTCGCTTGACGTTGATTGCCTGTTTTCCTCTCTGGGTCTGTCTTGTCTCAAATGACACAGGGTCATCGGCTCGCAACGTAAAAAAGCCGTGGTCCACGATCCCGGATTTGTGTACAAAAACATCACCCTCTTCGTCGGATTCGATAAAACCATATCCTTTTTTTTCATTATACCATTTGATACGACCTTCAGCCATCAATGAAATCCTCCTTGGCATTCAGCAACTGTACTATTTTCTTGGGGCGTGGCTTCCAAAAAGGCGAAGAAGGTCCAAATGAAACGTTATTTTTATTGGAAATCTGTCTAAGCTTAATTCGAAGATATATCCCAGGAAGTGTACAAAAGCACCATTTTCAAACCCTTAAGTTGAACCTTAGTATCATTAAACTGTTTTATTCACAAGCTTTATATTTTTACCGCTTACCAGAGCAATTCATCGAGTCATCGACGGCCTGGCACGCGGGTAGTTCGCATTTTTCCGTCAGCGAGCAAATAAAGTATTGGCAAATATCATCATTTTTAATATGATGGCTCGGCTTTTAAAACAGAATGCTGCCAGTAGGTATTGATTTAATTTGCGAAATGATTATATGATTATACTTTATGCCTAACTCTTGCATGAAAATTAATGCAAAATTCAGGCTAAAGCTATGAAAGTC
>JASFEV010000364.1:0-3527 GCA_050124655.1 Desulfobacterales bacterium | reverse complement strand
GCCCAAACAGAGCCGTTAATTGATTATTATAAAAATTGGGAAAAATCCGATGCTACTGCTGCGCCAAAATATTTCCGAATTGAGGGCGTCGGCAAGGTTGAAGAAATAAGGGATCAGATTTTTGCAACGCTGGACAATCTCAAATAAATAGGTTTCAGGTGTCAGGTTTCAGTAAACAGGCCATAGCTCATAGCTCACAGCTCATAGGCTAATTTCCAAACTTCAAATTTTCAACTATGAGCTATCAGCTATCAGCTACGAGCTATTGGTTTTTGACACCTGACACCCGAAACCTGACACCCGAAACCTTATAAAGCAAAAGGACTAATAATGGAACTTAAATACCAGAACGTACTTGTCACCGGTGTGGCCGGCTTTATTGGTTATCATCTGGCCAAACGTCTATTGGAAAATGGTTGCCGGGTTGTGGGTCTTGATAATGTGAATCCGTATTATGACGTGGCCCTTAAAGAGGCCCGTCTTGCAGACCTCCAAAAAGAGGCGCGTTTTACATTCACAAAATTGGATTTGGTGGAGCGCAAACAGCTGCAAGCCCTTTTTAGCCAGAGGGGATTTGATGTAGTGGTCAATCTGGCCGCCCAGGCCGGCGTTCGCTATTCACTTGAAAATCCCTATGCCTACGTGGATGCAAATCTGGTCGGATTTATCAATCTTCTGGAATGCTGCCGGCATCATGCCCTGCGGCATCTTGTATTCGCATCTTCCAGCTCGGTTTACGGTGCCAACACCGCGATGCCCTTTTCCGTACATCACAATGTCGATCACCCGGTTTCCTTATATGCGGCCACCAAAAAGGCCAACGAGCTGATGGCGCACACTTACAGCCATTTATATCAACTTCCCTGCACTGGTTTGCGGTTTTTTACCGTTTACGGGCCATGGGGACGGCCGGATATGGCTCTTTTTCTCTTCACCAAGGCCATTTTGGAGAATAAACCGATTCAGGTTTTCAACCATGGCAAGATGCAGCGTGATTTTACCTATATTGACGATATCATTGAAGGTGTGGTGCGGGTAATGGGGCGGCTTCCAGCAGCCAACCCGGATTGGAGCGGGGACGCGCCGGATCCAGGCACGTCATATGCACCCTATAAGTTATATAATATCGGCAACAATAATCCGGTGCAGCTCATCAAATTTATTGAAGTCATCGAAGCCGCCTTGGGCAAACGGGCCACCAAAGAATTTATGGACCTGCAACCGGGAGATGTTGTCGCCACCTATGCGGATGTGGATGATCTAACGCAGGATGTCGGATTTAAGCCGGCCACACCCATCGAAGTGGGCGTTGCGCGATTTGTTGAATGGTATAAGCAATTTTATGACACCAGGTAAGTATTATATAATTCTTACAATATATTTTTAAATAAATAATTAATTATTATAATATAGATAAATAAAATTATATTTTTATATAAAATTTTTATTATAGAATTATTTATTTATATCATTTAAAACCTTTATTATAGATACCAAGGAATTAGCTGAGTCTTAAACACTTTTTTAATTGTAAATCCACGATGGCCCAAAAAAATAAAGAGGCTCTCAGTTTGCTGAGAGCCCTTTTATTTTTGGTACGCCCGGCTGGATTCGAACCAGCGGCTTTCAGCTCCGGAGGCTGACGCTCTATCCTCTGAGCTACGGGCGCATATTTTTGCATGCAAATTAAAAGACTAAATGATCCATTCGCAGGAGTCAAGATCAATTCGGCAGCTGCTGGCTAAGTCTTACGGATGGATTTGAGGAGGCCTTTTTCGATGGCTTCTTTGACTTCACCGACCACATACAGCGAGCCGGCAATGCAAACAACATCATCGCGACCGGCTGTTTTTATGGCATGCCGGGCTGCTTCAACAACATCGGGTATGATGGCTACATCTGAAATGGTCTTTTTAGCGACTGTGAATAGTTTTTTCGGTGCGAGGGCACGGCCCGTCTTGGCGCGGGTAATGATGGCCCGGGAACATCGGGGCAGCAAACTGTTGAGCATGGACCGATAGGGTTTATCATCCAAAATCCCGATGACGATAGTGATCGGCCGTCCAGCCAGGTCTTCGGCCAGAAATTTGGCCAGGTTGCGTGCGGCAACCAAATTGTGGGCGCCGTCCAGTATGACCAAGGGATGGTGGCAAACAATTTCCAGTCTCCCGGCCCAGCGTGTGTTTGCCAGGCCCTGTTGAATACTTTTCTGGGTAATGGATACCTTGTTTTTAATGAGGATTTCGCTTGCGGCCAGCGCCAAAGCTGCATTTTGAACCTGATAGCGTCCCAAAAGCGGCGTTTTTAGATGACGCCAGCGATGTTCGATGCCGCTATAAGAAAATTGTCCGGATGGATGTTGCCTGACCTTAAAATCTTTCCCCAATATGAAGAGAGGCGCAGATTTTTTCCGGGCCACCTGTTGCACGACCGATCGGGCTTGTTTTTGTTTCACGCCGGTGATCACCGGCGTTGCTTGCTTGATGATACCGGCTTTTTCATGGGCAATTTCAACTAGGGTGTTGCCCAGATAATCGCGATGTTCCAGAGATACATTGGTAATGATGGAGATTGCCGGTTGAATGATATTAGTGGCATCATAGCGCCCGCCCATTCCGGTTTCGATCACGGCCCAATCGACCCGGCGGCGACTGAATGCATAGAGGGCCATGGCGGTGGCAAATTCAAAAAATGTCGGACTGCGGTCTCCGTAATGGACGCGTTTAACCGCCTTGTAGGATTGGACGACTTCGTCGTTAGATATCTGTCGGTTGTTGATGCAGATTCTTTCATTAAAGCGCACCAGGTGCGGTGAGGTATACAGGCCGACCCGGTATCCGGATTCAAACAGAATAGCGGATAGTGCCGCTGCAACCGAGCCTTTGCCGTTGGTCCCCGCCACATGAATGCAGGCATAATTCCTGTGCGGTTGTTCAAGACCATCGAGTATGTTTCGGATCGTTTCCAGACCAAGTATGATCCCGAATCTTCTCAGACCATACATGGTCTCCAAGCAGCGATGATAGGCGTCTTTTGATGCCATTGCGATAAAAAAACCCGGCAGAAATCGTTTCTGCCGGGTTTCCCGTTTATGTGAGTTGGGTCTTATCTTTTGCGGTATTTAGCAGCACGGGCAGCGGCCAGTCTTTCCCTTCGCAGTGCCTCGCGCATCTTGCGACGTCTGTATTCACTCGGCTTTTCATAGTTCTTCTTCAGCTTGAGCCGTTTGAACAGACCATCATTTTGAATCTTTTTTTTCAAGATTCGCATGGCCTTTTCAACATCGTTGTCGATGACCTTGACTTCGATATCCTTCAAATTTCTCCCCCCCTTTTACGTTTCAATTTTATTCGTAAGGTCCTGAAATTGACTGTTTTACGATAATTATGATTAAACGTTTTTTTATATATTGTATAATTCCGTTTGGCAAGAGAAAATTCCCGATTGTTTATAAAATTTTAAACCGTTCACCTTTAATTGAGGTATTTTAGCTTAAAAGCCCACCAATATTGTCTTGACACGCGCCC
>JASFEV010000363.1:0-3565 GCA_050124655.1 Desulfobacterales bacterium | reverse complement strand
TATCCCCTCCCTTTGCTTGAGACTTAATGTTAGGTCATCAAGGTAATGGGTGTTTAATAATAGACATCTTCCTTTTTTTCAAGAACCGATCTTTAAAACGCGTTAAAGAAATGTGTTACATTTAAAAGTAATCTAAAATGGGCGAATAAGGACTAGTTCTCGATGGCCTCTGTATTGCTCTCCCTGACCATTGGAATATCCGGTGAATATTTTACAACCCGGTTGCGTCCATCCCTTTTGGCGGCATACATGGCCGCGTCTGCTTTTTTGATGAGATCCGCTAAATCCGAGCCATCGAATGGATAAGTGGCAATTCCCAGACTGATGGTGATGGGAGGGAGGTCTTCGATTTTCAGCTCCGACATTTGTTTTCTCAAGCGCTCGGATAAAATATGCGCCGCGTCGTTGGCCGCTTCGGGTATCATGATCACAAACTCTTCACCACCATACCTGGCGACCATGTCGACATCCCTTATATTTTGCTGCAGGAATTTGCCGATGGCTTTTAGCACACGATCACCGGCATCGTGACCGTAGGTGTCATTTATATTTTTGAAGTGGTCCAGGTCAGCCATGACAATCGATAAGATATTATCGTAGCGCTCAGCCCGATGCAATTCCTCCTGCAATTTGACCAAAAAATAACGGCGTACATACAGACCGGTTAAAGAATCAGTAACCGCCATATCCCAGAGTTGGGCCTTGTTAATGGCCACGGCTGCCTGATCGGCCACGGCCTTTAACATTTCCACATCTTCATCGGTAAACGCTTTATCGTGGCGCTTGTTGGTCACATTAATGACACCGATGACATCATTGTAGACAACCATGGGAATGCATGCAATCGATCGAACATAGGACTTCTCAGAGTCAATAAACCCATCATCTTCTTTGATATTGTTGACGACAAGGGGCTTGGCGGTCACATAAACCCGCCCGGCAATGCCTTCGCCCGGCTTGAAACTGCGGCAGGCAATTTCATTGTTATTGACTTTATCCTGAAAAGCGGTGTCCTTCATTCCGGCCAGAACGCGGATATTGAGCTGATCCGTCTCCATATCATAAAGCATCAGAGAACCTTTCTCGGCAAAAGTCACCTCAATGGCTTTGCTCAATATATATTGTAAGAGGTTCTTCAGATCACTGATATAATTCATGGCCTTGCCGATGCTGTAGAGCAGAGACAGATTTTGGAGGGTTTTGTCCAAATCTTCTTTTTCTTGCTGGTGCTTCTCATAAAGGCGGCAGGTATTAATGCACACGGCGGCATGAGCGGAGAGTTGCTGCAAAAAATATCGATCCGCCTCATTGAATGGCTGATTGTTTTCGCGGCTGCCAATGGTCAACAAGCCCGTCAGTTCATGCCCTATCCCCACTGGGACCCACAATTTAGACTGAAGGCCGGCAAGCGTGGATTTTTGAAAATCTTCTGAAAACAACGGTTTGCCTGAATCGTCACTGACTTCAAAAGGCTCGCCCTTTAAAATGGATTTCCACAGGGAGGATTTGCTTCTGGGGATCTGTAAATTGAGATGACCGAGACCGATGCTGGAGACAAGAGATAGTTTTTTTTCGGACTTATAATACTCAAAAACAGCCAGCTCACGAATTCCAAAGCTTTCCTTTACCACATCGGCAAAAACCGAATACAATTGTCCAATTTCCAATATATGACTCAGCCGGCGGCAGGATTTCAAAATAGAGGTTAATTCATTCTTTTGAAATTCTCTTGATACCATAGGCTCCTCACCCGTGTTGCTACAAAATGCTTGCTTGGACATATGCGACGATATGCCATAACTTTATCGCTTTTACTCACAGATTGCAAATATTTGTCGTTGCTAACGAGTTGCTATAGAGAAGTGCTCATTTGTGCTTAGCTGCCCCCAAAAAAAACCGCATCAGTCGGTGCAAGAACAAGAATGCTGCACCGACTGATGCGGCTGCTATTTTATAAAATTTTTATTTATGACAATTGTCAAGTCTGGGCGCTAAAATTGTCTGCGTTCGCCCGGTCCCCCGGTAATGGGAGTCGTGTCCAGCATCACCATAACCCGATTTTCCGGTTGAAATTTTATGGAAACAAATTTCAAACTTGAAAAATACACACCGACCTGCTCACCGGCAGGGTCTTTGATAATGGCCCCCCGTGGCCCCCTTGGTAACCGTCTATCATCGTCCCAGATACGAGAGGTCGCCACTTCAAAATCCTCGGTATCCGCTGACAGCTCGCGCCATATGCGGGATTGCATCTCCAGTTTCGGATCGAACCCCACAATGGCATAAACCTGCGTGCCGATAGTGTACTGATAAAAGTTATAATTCGGCTCAACCTGATTGGATTCAAAGGCCTGGGTTACATTGTCATCCCATTGGATCCGCCCGAAATTTTGAGCACAGCCGGCAACTATAAACAGCATCATCAAACCCGTGCACAACGTAAAGACGGTGTAAGCAGTCGTCTTTTTCCGGTATAAATGTCTGATATACATCATAAACCTCTTTCGCGGCCAACCATTTTTCCGGCCGCCGGATGTTTTTTCAATATGAATGTGAAATAAAGCCCGATCACATCGATGCAGCTATATGAAAAGGGCCACAATATACGATAATGCGATGGGATGGGTTGTCAACCAGACCGGCAGGGCTCATGTATGCCGGATGTCATATGCAAACTCATTCGTCAAACAAAATGATTTGAAAAGTATACTTACTGGCTGGCAAATAAGGCTTTCAACTGACAGGAGATATAAGGATTTGATTCAAACCGCGAGATCCGCTCACCAGAACCATGACCTTTGGCAGCCTCAGGCCCGCCCAGATAGGGGGTATCCGTCATGATAACGATGCGATTATTTTCAGCAAATTTTACCGTAACGAAACGTAGGCTGGAGTACCAGGTCCCAACCTGCTTACCTTGCGGATCCAGGATATAGGCACCCTGAGGATCATGGGGTAGGTAAGCATGGTTTATCCAGGCCCGCGAAACAAAGCCTTTAAACGCTTCGATGTCCTCCGGAACTTCCCGCCAGATTCTGGACTTCATGTGATATTCGGCAGAAACCCCGGCGATGGCAAAGGTGCGATTGCCGATCCCATGGTGATAGTAATTATAATCTTTCTGAACGGTATGATTTTGGAACTCAGCGGTCACCTGTGGGTCCCAGTGAAGCCTGCCATAATTCTCAAAACATCCGCTAAAGATAAAGGCAATTAAACAACAAAGCACCAGTAGGAAATAATGGTGTTTTATCATGTGGTTAGGGAATGATCCCTTTGGATCCATCGTAAGCTTCCTCCAGCAAATGCACTGTCGTGAAAGTAGCACAAACTATCAAATTCCAGCTTAAAAGTCAAAAACGCGTCACACTATTTTTAGTCGGCTACCTGAGAGTTGAAACGACACCTGGATGGGGGCGTTGCATTCCTGTTTAAATTGACTATTCATTCTATTTGGTGGGACCGCCCAGAAATGGCGTATCCGGCATGATCACAATCCGGTTGTTCTCATCGAATCGGACAGCTGCATACCAGATACCCGAATACCAGATGCCCACTTTATTAC
>JASFEV010000362.1:0-3573 GCA_050124655.1 Desulfobacterales bacterium | reverse complement strand
ACGTTGGGCACATAATCATCCGGATAGATAAACGAGGTTGTTCCGATATTAAACGGAAAAAGGCCTTTATAGGATTTGTTTAATGCAGGATACATTTGGATTTAATCTATTCGTCAGGTAAAAAACATTTTAATCGCAAAAGTTTATTGTTGATTCACGAAGCGACTCCGAGCGACATTATTAAAAACAGACATGCTTCGGTAATTTCCACCATTGCGCCCAGCATATCGCCGGTAATGCTGCCCAGCCGCCTTTTATAGAACCACAAAATCAAACTGACAATCATCACAAAGGAAAGGTTGAGCCATATCGCTTTCAACCCCAAACCGAAAGAGAGGCCGACGGGCAGGGCCAGGCCCCAGAAATGCTGTAAGGCCAATTTTCGATCAAAAAACGGCTTGCCGGTACCATCTGGCCGCCCATATGGCAAATACCGCATGCCCAGCAAAATGGCGGATCGGGCGTAGGCCGGAACGGCAATCAAGACAATCGCACGCTGGCTATTCAGGCCGGCAATGCCGCCCCATTTCAGGGATAGCCCGAATAAAATCGCCACCAGGCCCATGGTTCCGATGCGGCTGTCTTTCATGATTGCAAGCGCCTCATCGCGGGGGCGCGCACTCAGCAGACCGTCCGCCGTGTCTGCCAGCCCGTCAAGATGAAACGCAGCGCTTAAGACGGCCAACAGGATGACATCCAGCAGGGCCACAATCGGTGGTGCCCAGAATTTGGTAACGGCTGCATCAAAAAGTGCCACTATCAGGCCCAATAAAATGCCGACCAGCGGGAAATAGGGCACCATCTTCGGCGGATCAAAGTCCCGGGCTTTTCCCAGCGGGAGGATGGTGATGAATTGTAGGGCGGAAATCAGGTTGCGCATAAGTTCAGAGGTTCCAGGTTCAGGGTTTGAGTTCTCGAGGACGAGCACGAGAACGACGACGAGGACGAAAATTTTATGCCCCTATCGTCCTCGTCCTCGGTTGTTTTCCAATTGTACCGCAATATACGAATGGCAGGCATCTGCGATGCTGTGAAAATCAGTCGCCAGCGATCAGAAGCCAGTAGCCAGAGAATTTAAAACGAACTAACAATGAAATACCAAAGCCCAAATAGTTACCCGGCTGCTATCCTTTGATGGGCACCGGAATCCCCGCCACCATCCAGACCACTTTGCTGGCGGTTTTGGCCACGGCCTGGTTGACGTGCCCGATGATATCTCTGTATTGGCGGGCCAGTTCGTTTTCCGGCACAATACCGGTGCCGACCTCATTGGAAACGACAACAAGCGGACACGCTGCTGTTTTGAGCGCATCGATAAACTGGGAGACGATCTCCTCCCATTTTTTTTCATCCGCGGTTTTTATAACCAGATTGCTGACCCACAGCGTCAGGCAGTCGATGAGCATCACATCGGCACCCGGGCCCTGCTCCGATATGACCTCCGGCAAATAGAGCGGCTCTTCGATGGTCGTCCAGTGTTGTCCGCGCTCCTTTTGATGCCGGGCGACCCGCTGCACCATCTCGTTATCCTGCGGCAGACAGGTGGCCACAAAAATTTTGTTGTCTCCGTCTATGTTTTCGGCTGTTTGCAGGGCATATGTGCTTTTACCGCTCCGGCAGCCGCCGATCACCAAAGTCAGCTCTTTCACGGTTTTAATTCCTATTCAGATTTTCTGATGATGTAGCCTTAAAATACTATTGGAGTAATGGAGTGATGGAGTACTGGAGTAATGGATGATCATCAGAATTTCCGTTTTATGTCCATAAACCATAACTCCAACACTCCAGTACTCCAATACTCCTGTTAATTTATTCCACAGAATCTGAAAATTTTATTTCTATTCCTTGTTTGAGATCAGCTTGATAATCTGATCCATATTGATATACTTTTGAAAATGCTCGGCCAGCAGATCATATTCTTTGTTGCGGGCTTCGATTCCCCCGATTTCGGAAACATCGATGCCGTCTAATCCGATATGGTTAAGCCACGATTTTAGAATAGAGGGGTTGTCAAACAGTCCGTGAATATAGGTGCCCATCATTTTTGAATCCGCCGATACACACCCATCTTCATCCCGGCAGGGGTGATGGTCGCGATGGGTAATCTGAAACAGCGGCTTTTCGCCTTTGCGGGTGGTTTGGCCCATATGAATTTCGTATCCGGTGCCCGGGTGTCCGTTCCAGGAAAATTGTGTCAGAGTGGTCGTCTTGGGTGCCTGCAAGACCGTTTCGACGGGCAGCAAACCCAATCCGTCACTGATGCCGGGTTGGCCCTCCAATCCTTGCGGGTCATCGACCGTCTTTCCCATCATTTGATAACCGCCACAAATCCCCAGGACATGACCGCCGGATTCTACATAATCGGACAACGCGTGGATCCAGCCGGAAGCATGGATCCAGTTTAGATCAAAGCGGGTGTTTTTCGAACCGGGCAGGATGACGGCTTTAAAAGCAGAGAGCGTCTGATCTTTTTCTAGGAAATACACATCCAGCTGATCCAAAGCCAGCAACGGATTAAAATCGTTAAAGTTGGAGATATGCGGTAAACGGATGACCGCCACCGCCGGGTTTTGGCTATTTTTGATGTCTATTTTTTGGGGGTTTTCAATCACCACCGAATCTTCGGGTTCAATCTGAATGTGGCTATACCAGGGCAAAATCCCGAAAACCGGCTTGGCGGTTTTTTCCTCGATCCAGCGGACACCGTCTTTAAAAAGTTCGATATCGCCCCGAAAACGGTTGATGATGAATCCGGCAATGCGGGCGCGCTGTTTTTGCCCAAGGCATTCCAGGGTGCCGATGATCTGGGCAAAGACACCGCCGCGATCAATGTCGGCCACCAGCAAAACCGGCGCATCCGCAAAGGCGGCCATGCGGAAATTGACAAAATCCCGGGAGATCAGATTCACTTCGGCACAGGAGCCGGCGCCCTCCAGAATAATGAGATCATATTCCTGATCCAACCGAATGAATGCATCGCAGGCTTTTTTGAAAAGCCACTCATGGTCGGCATGATCGCCCCCCGGCTTGCCGGTTTCAGTTACCGAACCCAGCAGCACGACCTGGGACCCGATTTCAGCGGTGGGTTTGAGTAACACCGGATTCATATCGACATGGGGCGAAATTTTGGCCGCTTCAGCCTGAACGATCTGGGCACGACCCATTTCAAATCCTTCGGGTGTTACACCGGAATTGTTGGACATATTCTGGGCTTTAAACGGTGCCACCCTGATGCCCCGGTTGGCAAACAGGCGGCATAAGGCCGTGGCAACAATGCTTTTACCGACATCCGAACCGGTACCCAGGACGGCCAGGCAGCTGGCCCGGGTGGGATCTTTACTTTTCGATACCAAGGCGTGCTTGAACTCCATTTTGAAAATAATGTTTGATTTCCTTCATTTCAGTTACCAGATCGGCCAATTCCATGATTTTCGGGGTGGCTGCTCTTCCCGTGATAATGATCTCGATTTCTTCAGGCTTCGATGCCAGCATTTCGGCCAGCGCCTCTTCAGAAAAAAGACCCAGTGAGACGGCGATATTAGCTTCGTCCGTTTATTTTAAATCAAAACGAAT
>JASFEV010000361.1:0-3587 GCA_050124655.1 Desulfobacterales bacterium | reverse complement strand
AAAGGTGAGGAATGTATATTTGTTTAAGGAATCAAACCCGATTTTGCTTTGAATGCAGTTGTGTAAGCATAGCCGCAATACCAACTTTCGCTATATTATAGATTGCGTCTCAAAATCCAAAATAAATCGAATTGTTGATTAATAAGAATCGATATTCCTAACCAAATGTTGGAATTTCAATATACAAAATATTATTTTTCACAAAAGGAGATAATCTTATATCATTGGTAGGTTGCCCATGCGTTTCCACCCAAATATTCTCGGTATCGATATCGGTTCGGTGTCGATTGCAGTTGTTGAAATAACTTCACAGAAACAAATCGTTCAATCTGCTTATGAATTCCATCGCGGCAATACCACCGCAGAACTCAAAAAAATTCTAACGGGCATCGATCTGCGGACAATCGGCGGTATTGCTGCGACCGCGTCCACGCCAGCCATCCTGAAAATCCACCGGCAGTATGATAATCGACTTTCGGTCATAGCTGCTGCGCACCATTTCCACGACAAGGTTGGATCGATTCTGCTGGTGGGCGGCGAGAAATTCGGTTTAATTCGCTTTGATGAAGATGGACATTATCTAAATTTTAAATCCAACACCCCCTGCGCTGCCGGGACCGGCAGTTTTCTTGACCAGCAGGCGAACAGGCTGAACTTAAGCGGCATCGCAAATCTCAGTCGTATGGCGTTCAACAATAGAGGCCCCGTGCCGAAAATCGCTACGCGCTGTGCCGTTTTTGCCAAAACCGATTTAGCCCACGCCCAGCAGGAAGGCTTTACATTGTCGGAAATCTGCGATGGGCTCTGCTTGGGCCTTGCCCGAAATATTGTCGACACCCTGTTTCGCGGTGAAAATTTCAATACCCCGGTCGTATTTACCGGCGGTGTATCCCTCAACCGGGCGGTGGTTCAACACATCGAGTCACTTATTGGAACAAAGGTAATTGCCCGCGACACATTGTTTTACGGAGCCATCGGTGCCGCTTTGAACCTGTTGGACGAGTTCACCTTATTGAAACCCTTAAAGATTCAATCAATCGACCAAATTCTGATCCCGCAAAATGCCCGGCGCCACTATGTCCATGCTCCCTTGGCATTGAACCTTTCGGATTATCCCGATTTCGATGGTATCGAGTCCTATACCGTTACGTCCGACATTTCACTGTCCGGGTTTGCCGTTGAAGTCGATATTTATAAAGATCTGCAACCGGCCCGGGGCCTTGAGGCGTTTTTAGGGATCGACATCGGTTCGACCAGCACCAAAACGGTATTGATGGATACGGGGTCTTGCGTTCTGGCCGGTTTTTATACCCGGACGGCTGGAAGACCGATTCAGGCCGTCCAGAGGATCTTCGCCGCAATAGACGATATGGTTCGCAAAAAGGATATCCAATTAACGATTATCGGCGCCGGAACCACCGGTTCGGGAAGAAAATTGATCGGCAAAATCATCGGTGCGGATATGGTTGTCGATGAAATTACGTCCCACGCCCGCGCTGCTACCGAAATCAACCCCCAGGTCGACACGATCATCGAGATTGGCGGACAGGATGCCAAATTCACGACGTTACAAAACGGTCGGGTCACATCCTCCATCATGAACAATGTCTGTGCGGCCGGCACCGGCAGCTTTATTGAAGAGCAGGCCCAAAAACTCGGTTGCCCGTTGTCCGAATATTCCAGCCGAACCGAGCATCAAAAATCACCGATGACCAGCGATCGATGTACCGTGTTTATGGAGAGGGATCTCAACCATTATCTCAATGAGGGCTATACGGTTAATGAGGCACTGACGGCGGTGCTTCATTCCGTTCGGGAAAATTATCTGACCAAAGTCGCTGATGAAAACAGCATCGGAAATGTTATTTCCTTCCAAGGCGCAACGGCCAGAAACAAAGCACTGGTCGCTGCTTTTGAACAAAGACTCGGCCGACCGATCATCGTATCCCGCTATTGCCATTTAACCGGTGCAATGGGAACCGCCCTGATGCTCTCCGAGCAGCAAATCACCCAAACCGCTTTCAGAGGCTTAAATCTGTACCAAGAATCGATATTGGTTAAGTCTGAAACCTGTGAATTATGCACCAATCATTGCAAGCTGACGGTTGCCGATGTTGAGGGTCAACGGGTTGCATATGGATTCCTATGCGGTCGGGATTACGACCATAAAAAATATGTGAACAACAATCGTGCGGGTTTTGATCTGTTAAAAGAACGCCAAAAGGTATTTGCATCAAAAACGGGAAATCATTTTAAAGAAGCATTCTCCGTCGGAATCCCGGGT
The DNA here is from genome assembly GCA_050124655.1 of Desulfobacterales bacterium. Classification (GTDB taxonomy): domain Bacteria; phylum Desulfobacterota; class Desulfobacteria; order Desulfobacterales; family JAHEIW01; genus JAHEIW01. The sequence continues at coordinate 1,303 of JASFEV010000361.1, read as the reverse complement.
GCCCTTCACCTGCTGGAGGATCTACCGTTTTGGAAGTGTTTTTTTGACGCGCTCGGCATCAAAACCGTGAGCAGTGAAGGGTATAAGGAGGCCATCAAAGACGGCCAGCATATAAGCGGTGCCGAGTTTTGTGCACCATTGACTGCCCTGCACGGTCATGTCCAGTATCTGATGCATCAAGCGGATTATATCTTTTTGCCGTTTTATTTTGAAAAGAAGTCAAAGCAAAAGGGCGTCCGACGGCAATATTGTTATTATACGCAATTTTCGTCGTGCCTGGCGTCGGCTATAGGAGGATCGGCGCAGAGAAGGCGATTTTTGATGCCGGTTGTACACTATCTTTACAGTAATTTTCACACCAAGGCCCAGCTGTACAGGATGCTGAAGACGATTTCAAAAACCCCCATCAGTTTTTTTCACGTATCTGCGGCATACGAAAAGGCCTGGGAATTGATGAATACATACCGCTCGAACTGGAAAGAAACCTACAAAAAACATACCCGCCGGATCGCTGAACTGCATGTAGTGTTGCTGGGAAGACCGTATACCGTTCTCACAGACGCGATGAACAAGGGTATCCCAAACTTTTTTGCATCACTGGGCATCAAAGCCTTTTCTCAGGATATGCTGTCTTACAGCAACCCAGACACAAAAGCCATCGAACCGCTTTTCAAGCAATTGCACTGGCATTATGCCTCGCAAATATTGGAGTCGGCTGAGGTGGTCGCAAAATCTGCCGACGCATATCCTGTCCTTGTGTCCGCTTTTAAATGCGCTCCGGATTCGTTTGTGATCGACTATTTCAAAAAAATTATGGATGCGCATCAAAAGCCTTATCTTATCCTGCAGCTCGATGAACACGGTTCAAAAGTGGGCTACGAGACGCGAATTGAAGCGGCGATCCGGTCGTTTCAGAATCACCATGCATCACGCCAGACTGTGCCGTCTGCACCATATGCGCGCATACGGATTGAGACCAAGGCCAAAAACATTTTAGACCAAACATTGATTCTGCCCAACTGGGATCCCATCGCCTGCAACCTGATCGCCGCCAATCTCAAAAGAACGGGAATGGATGCGCGCCCTCTGGATGAAACGCGAGCCAGTATCCGTAACAGCATGCGGTACAACACCGGTCAATGTCTTCCGTTGAACATCATTGCCCAGGAATTTATCGATTATGTGCAAACCCGCGATCTGGATCCGGCCAAAACGACTTTGTGGATGGTTGCCGGAGAAATTGCCTGTAATATCAAATTATACCCGCACCATATCAAGCATATTTTGAATTCCCACGGCAACG
>JASFEV010000360.1:0-3593 GCA_050124655.1 Desulfobacterales bacterium | reverse complement strand
TGCGGCCGCTTCGATACATAATACCCTGGCATTTGATGAGGCGATCAAAGTGGCGGTCGAATTCACCAAAAAACATCCCGAAGATACGCTGATTGTGGCCACCGGCGATCACGAATGCGGCGGGCTGACCCTGGGCTTTGCCGGAACCAAATATGAATCCCATTTCGGTATTCTACAGCACCAGAGTGTATCTTTTCAACATTTCTCCGATAACATTCTCAAAGAATACAAAGCCCAGTGCGCCGGGCAATGTAATTTCGATGATGTCAAACCAACGATCACCCAGTATTTCGGCCTCAAATTTGAAGGTGATTACGAAAACGACCCCATGGTCCTAAAGCAATTCGAAGTTGCCTTATTGCGAGATGCCTATTTTAAAAGCCTTTTAGGCGAAAAGGTGGTTGCCAGAGACCACACCACCAAATTGCTTTACGGCGACTATGAACCGTTGACTGTGGCGGTCACCCATTTGCTGAACAACAAGGCCGGTCTGGGCTGGACCTCATATAAACACACCGGTGTGCCGGTGACCACATCCGCGATGGGGAAAGGTGCCGAGATATTCAATGGCTATTACGACAACACCGCCGTAGCACTCAAAGTTATGTCCATCATGGGTATCGATCCTAAAATTCATTATGCAAAAGCAGCACCCGGCGTTAAGCTGGCTGACAACTAAACTTCAGAATATTTATCCATAGGGCGGTGCGGTGGTATCTAAAATACAGCACCGCCTTTTCTATTGAAGGAGTGAAACATGCATCAACCCGGCAGGAATCTGAAGCGCAATGTCCTCTTGGTTTTAATATTTGTATGTTTAGCGGGCATTTTACTGATGTTGCCGACCGGATATGAAGAACGCGTCGAAAAAAACGCCGTGCGCTGCCGAGCAAAAATCCTGGAAGTGGACGATTCGGATGTCAAGCAATTCGGCATGATCAAAGCCGGCGATCAGGGCGTTACCGTAGAAATTCTGGATACGCGTTATAAAGGCAAGATACTCAAGGCCAATAATCCGCTTTTGGGCCAGATGGATCGCGATAAAATTTTTAAGCCAGGCGATACGGCGTTGGTCGTGCTGTCTTTGGATGCTGACGGCAAGATCCTGTATGCCAATCCGCAGGCCCATTACCGGCTGCACTGGCAGCTCGGTTTGATGGCGCTGTTTGCCGTTTTATTGATTTTGTTCGGGGGATGGACGGGCGCCAAAGCGCTGCTTTCCTTTATTTTTGCCGCTTTGATGCTCTGGAAAATACTGGTGCCCGCGATGCTGAAAGGCTACAATCCGATAATGGTCAGCCTCATTGTCGTCGCCCTGTTGACCGGTGGTATCATTTTTCTGGTGGCAGGATTTACGCGCAAGGGTCTGACGGCCTTCTGCGGTGCTATTCTGGGTGTATTGACCAGCTGCGGTATGGCCATTTATTTCACCAAAGCATTGAATGTGCATGGTGCCGTGTTGCCGTTTGCCGAGACACTGCTGTATGCCGGTTTTGGTCATCTGAACCTGACCGAAATTTATATGGCCGCCGTTTTTCTGGCCGCTTCCGGTGCCGTCATGGACCTCAGCATGGATGTTGCGGCCAGTATGGATGAAGTTGCCGCCAACAATCCCGGCATCAAAACCCTGGCGCTGATCGGATCCGGCCTGAGGGTCGGCCGGGCGGTGGTCGGGACGATGACCACCACGCTGCTTTTGGCGTACTCCGGCGGTTATATCACCCTGTTGATGGCCTTTATGGCGCAGGGCGTACCCATCGCCAATCTTTTCAATCTGATTTATGTTGCCGCCGAAGTGCTGAAGACCATTGTTGGCAGCTTCGGCCTGGTAATGGTCGCGCCTTTTACGGCACTGGTCGGTGGCATCGTTTTTGCCAAAAAAATTGACGTTAAAAAAGGGCGGCTGCAAACAGCCGCCCCAAAAAGGAGGTATCAGGAACATGGCGCTCTAACTGATCCATGACACAATCTATATATCCGATGCTATGTGTTGATGTGATTAGCGTTTTGTTAAAGTTTGGTAAATGCGTTTTATTCAACCCCACGACGGATTGGTTTGCCGTTGTGCTGCTGTTGAGAATCTTCATGGTTCAAAGCCAAACCACTTCGTGCGGATGCGCTCAAAGGCGCCGTTTTCCTCTATTTTCAACAGCACCCGATTGAGATCCTCCCGCAGGGGGCTGCCCGGGGGAATGGCAATGCCGTAATCCTGGGGGGCAAAAGTCCGGCCGACCACCTCCACTTCGCCCTGGCCCTCATGCCGGGCATAATATTGCAGGTTGGGCCGATCATAGACAACCGCATCCAGCCGACCTTTGATCAGCCACTCAGCATCGTCATGACCGGTGCGCTTTGGATTGGGCTTTAGCTTGAAGATGGATGTACCACCAGCGCAAGATTATCCGGATGTCAAAATCCCGCCGCCATTGATCTTCTTTGCGATTATGGGTATTGCGGGGCTACTCGAATACGGGTTGGCGCTCAATTATCCGAAAGGGCCTGTCGCCCTGAGAAGTGCTTTCGCGCTGATTGTGTTTATTTTCTCGGGGTATCTGGCGCTGCATGCCGTTGTGGTATTAAAGAAGCATGGCTCTTTCATTGATACCCGCAAACCGACAACCCAGATTGTGGAAGACGGCCCTTTCAGATTTTCGCGCAATCCGATGTATCTATCCCTGATACTCGTGTTTTTTGGATTGGCGGTTTTGCTTCTTTCGTTCTGGTTTTTGCTTGCGGCCGCTGCGCTGTGGCTTGTATTTATAGTAACTGTCAAAAATATGTTCCGATAAACTGTCATTGCGAGGCGCCTTGCGACGAAGCAATCTTTTGCAAAACCGAGGAGATTGCTTCGCTTCGCTCGCAATGACTTTTGACAGATTCACTAATTCAATCGGAACATATTTTTGACATCCGCTATAATCGCATAGCGGTGTTACCCGAAGAGGTGTATTTGGAATCCAAGTTCGGCGACCGCTATACCGCCTACAAGATGCGGGTCCGCCGTTGGATTTGATCTGGAAAAAATTATCAGAAATTTTCCCGGCCTAATAAAAATTTAACAATTTAATACTACACATAACGTTCTATCGTGCCAGCAATTCATCTCGCTGCAAAAGAACGAATACAATCTTTGGATGGATAATACATGCCGCTTGTTTATTTAGACAGAAGACTGAAAGGATGGCTGATCGGCTCGTTGGTGGTGCTGTGCATTAATCTGATCGTTTTTGTTTTTCGAAGCCATTTTAATCAATACCTGGTCCTGGGAGTCGTTTTTTTTACACCCGTGGCCTGGACCTTGCTGTATGTTTTAAGCAGAAGATTTTTAAAAGAAACGCCCAAAGAATAAATCTATCATATTATGATTCATTGCGACAAGATTATTAGATTCCTTCATCAAATCATCATTTCTTCGGCATCATCCTTGCACCAGTACATGGCGCTTTTCACTGCCTGCAGCAAGCGGGTGATGTCTGCCGGCCGGATATCACCAATATTGCCGATTCGAAAGGTATCGGCCTCGGTCACTTTGCCGGGATAAATAACAAACCCCTGCTGTTTGAGGTGCTGGTAAAATCTGTCGAAAGACCAGT
>JASFEV010000359.1:0-3646 GCA_050124655.1 Desulfobacterales bacterium | reverse complement strand
AGGTATTTGCGGGGATCGAACTCGGCCGGGTTTTCGGCAAACACCTTGCGGATGGCCGCGGTCATGGCCAGCCGGCCGTCACTGTCAATATTGATCTTGCAGACCGCCGAGGCGGCCGCTTTTCGCAACTGCGCTTCAGGAATACCGACAGCGTCTTCCATTTTACCGCCAAACGTGTTGATCATTTTCACATATTCCGGCTCCACCGATGAAGCCCCGTGCAGCACAATCGGAAATCCCGGCACCCGCTTTTCGATCTCTTCCAAAATATCAAATCGAAGCGGCGGGACTTCTTCACCGGGTTTGACCTTAAATTTGTGCGCGCCGTGGGATGTGCCGATGGAGATCGCCAGGCTGTCTACCCCGGTTTTTTCAACAAACGCTTCGACCTCCTCCGGTTTGGTATAATGCGAGACTTCATGGGAGACTTCATCTTCCACTCCGGCCAAAACCCCCAGCTCACCTTCCACGGTCACATCGCGCTCATGGGCATATTCAACCACCTGGCGGGTTAGCGCTGCATTTTCATCAAAAGGATGGTGGGAGCCGTCGAGCATCACCGATGAGAAGCCGGAATCGATGCAGGCTTTGGCCAGTTCAAAGGAGTTGCCATGGTCCAGATGCAGGGCAATCGGGATCTCAGAGCCAAGCGCTTTGGTCATCTGCACGGCTCCGGTGGCCATGTACGGTAAAAATGTGGCATCGGCATACTTACGGGCGCTGCCGGACACCTGCAGAATCACCGGTGATTTAGATTCCGCGCACCCGATGATGATGCCCTGCAACTGCTCCATGTTGTTAAAATTATAGGCCGGGATGGCATAGCCGCCGTTCATGGCTTTTTTAAACATGTCTCGGGTGTTCACCAAGCCTATGTCCTTGTAATTGATAACCTCAGTCATTCGGAAACCTCCAGTTGGCTATTGGTAAATGCCTAAAGTTTAAAATGCCTAAAATGCCTAAAGTTCCGGATCAAAATCATTTTAATTTTAGCTCATTTTAGTTCATTTTAGGCATTTTAGATCATTTATCCGTAAGTGCTGCTACTCCAGGCAACACCTTGCCTTCCATAAATTCCAATGATGCGCCGCCGCCGGTGGATACATGCGAGACCTTGTCGGCCACTCCGGCCCGGTCGATCGCAGAAGCGGAATCACCGCCGCCGATGACCGTGGTGGCCCCATTGGCGGTGGCATCTGCCAGGGCGCGTGCAATGGCAAATGTGCCTCTGGCAGTATCTTCGATCTCAAAGACACCCATGGGGCCATTCCAGACCACGGTTTTGGCGGCGCTGATGATGGATTGAAATTTTTCGATCGATTTGGGCCCGATGTCTAGACTGAATGCATCTGCCGGTATGGCGTCCGCCGCAACCACTTTCAGGGGACCAACCTGGCGCTTTTCGAAATCAAACGTATCGGAAACCCTACAGTCAACCGGTAGAATGAGTTTGTCACCGCCCTGGGCCAGCAGTTCTTTGGCCAAGTCAATTTTATCTTCCTCCAGTAGCGATTTTCCGATTTCTTGTCCCCGGGCTTTAAAGAAGGTGTAGGTCATCCCACCGCCGATGATAATACTGTCCACCCGGGGCAGCAGGTTGGAAATGATGTCAATTTTACCGGATATCTTGGCACCGCCTAAGATGGCGACAAAGGGTTTGTCCGGCTTTTGCAGTATGCCGCCCAGATAATCTATCTCTTTCATCAGAAGATAACCGGCCGCGCATTGATCAAAATAATGGGTGACACCTTCGGTGGACGCATGGGCCCTGTGGGCGGTCCCAAAGGCATCATTGACGTAGATATCACCGAATTTGGCCAGTTGGGCGGCAAACTCCCTATCGTTATCCGTCTCCTGATGATAATAGCGCAGGTTTTCCAGCAGGAGGATGTCGCCTTCATTTAGACTGCCAACGGCGCTTTCGACCTCAGGCCCGATGCAGTCGTCCGCAAATTTTGTCTTCCGACCGAGCAGCGCATTGAGAACTGTTTGACAGGGCTGCAACGACATTTCCGGCACGCGCTGACCTTTGGGCCTGCCCAGATGAGACATCAAAATCAGTTTGCCGCCGTTGCTGGTGATATACTTAATGCTGGGCAGGGCGGCCCGGATGCGTTTATCATTTGCGACCCGGCCGCCCTCCAGCGGCACGTTGAAATCCACCCGCATCAAAACGCGTTTGCCTTTAAGGTCCAAATCCTCAACGGTCAGTTTGTCCATATCCTTCTCCCAATAGATGACATATTGTAAATAGCCACAGACCCACACAGACATACACAGACAAATCTATTCCTCGGGCGACCCGCCTTCACTAAAGCTACGGCGGGGCAAGCCCTGCCCGAGGAAAAACTGTATGCCCTGCGGGCAACGGTACAAAACAACATAATAAGCTTAATCAGGCAACCGTACTTAATTTATTCCATAAAGTAAATTGAAGATATGTTTTATTGATCGCGAAGCGATTGACATTTTTTGTTCGGCCAAAGCGTAAGCGGGTCGGCCGAACAAAAGTTAGTGTGGGTCTGTGTGGGTCTGTGGTTAATTAATTATTTCTTTTTTCACCATTTCATAAAGCCACTCAGTCCTCAGACCTCAGCACTCAGTCCTTTTATGAAAATGCTGCCAGCATGCCGATCAGATCCACCACGCGGTTTGAATAGCCCCACTCGTTGTCGTACCAGGAAACAATACGGGCATAGCCGTCTTCCTCAGATCGGGTCGACAGAGCATCGAAAATGCTCGAATGGGTATTGCCGATGATATCGCTGGATACCAATGGCGCCTCGCTGTATTCAACGACGGCTTTCATGGGTCCCGCAGCGGTTTCCCGAACGGCCGCGTTAATATCATCGCGGGACGCTTTTTTGCCCAGTCTGACGGCCAGATCTACAATGGAGCCATCCGGCACCGGAACGCGCATGGCCAGTCCGTCCAGCTTGCCTTTCAGCTGGGGCAGCACTTTGCCGACTGCGACAGCCGCTCCGGTGGTTGTCGGAATGATGTTTTCACCGGCTGCCCGGCTGCGCCGGAAGTCCTTATGGGGGACATCCGCCAGGCGCTGGTCATTGGTGTAAGCGTGCACTGTGGTGATAAAACCTTCTTCGATGCCAAAGGCCTCATCCAGGATCTTTGCAATGGGTGCCAGGCAATTGGTGGTACAGGATGCATTTGATACAATGCGATGCTCCGGTTTAAGTTCATCATCGTTGACGCCGATCACAATGGTAGCGTCGATTTCTTCCTTTGCGGGCACCGTCAGAATCACCTTTTCCGCACCGGCTGCCATGTGCTTTTCGAGCGGCTCGCGATTACGGAACACACCGGTGGATTCAATCACAAATTGAGCGCCCAAATCCTTCCAGGGGATGTTGGCCGGATCGCGATTCTCGGTCATCGCCACCCGCTGATTGCCGACGGTCATAGCATCTTTTTGCGCCGTGACCTCCTTATCAAAGATGCCCATGACGGTATCATATTTGAGGAGGTACGCCAGCTGTTCGTTATCAAACAGATCATTGATCGCCACGACTTCCATGTCATCGCGATCACTGATAATGCGAAATACACTTCGGCCAATGCGGCCGAAACCGTTTATGCCAACTTGAATCGTCATTATGCGGCCTCCTTGTCTATTTCCATGAATTTT
>JASFEV010000358.1:0-3654 GCA_050124655.1 Desulfobacterales bacterium | reverse complement strand
CGTACATGCAGGTGAAATAGAGATGGGAACCGTACAGCCTCGAGTCAAAATAGCCGCTCGTCTCGAGGGCCACAAAATCAAAGCGTTCGCGTTTGCCAAATTCACGTATACTGGATTCCGGAGTGTGAGTACCTGATTCGTGGCTAAAAGCCACTCCCACTGTTTTGATTCATCATAATGAGTTTTCACCAATTCCTTGTGTGGGAGCGGCATCTTGCCGCGATATTCGAGCATCTTGAATCGGTTCTACGCACACCTTAATCTCCATAATAAGAGATGGGCGATCCCGATTTAGCGGAGAACCACAGCCATTGGCGCTTGCCCGCCGGAGGCGTATAAAATGCATTTTTGAAACTGTTATTAATTAACTTTAAGGTGTTAGAGAATCATGAACCTGGGGTTAGAAATCGGTAATGATGGCGTCTGTTTCTGGCGGTTTGCTTTTGGGTTTCAACGGGCAGGTTTGTTGTGATACCGGATCGTTCCGGCAACATATCACACAGCTTCGGGCAGGGGCATGTTTACATCATCCGGAGCCGCCGCATACATCTCCCAGGAATGATGAAAGCCACCATCGAAAAAGCGCTCTTCCATATATTGCCGCGCAGCGCGGCCCATTGCCTGAGCGGCGGTTGGATTGGCGATTAAAAAGTGTAAGGCATCCACAATACTGTCAATATCATCGCCTTTTATAGAGAGTCCTGTCTTGCCCGCAACAATATTTTCCTGCGGCCCGCCGCGATCGGTTACAATGACCGGCAGTCCGGAGGCCTGCGCCTCCAGTACCGCCTGCCCAAATGAGTCCGTGGTGCTGGGGTAAATAAAGAAATCACAGGAGGCATAGACAGTGGGCAGATCATCGCCTTTCAAATAGCCGGTAAAAAAGCATGATGTGCCCTTAAGCTCGGACTGCATTTCAGCCAGATAAGGGCCGTCACCGACAACGATCAGCTGTACATCTTTGCGCTGTTGATAAAGCATTTTGTAGGCCTCAGATAAAATGTGCAGATTCTTCTCTTTTGAAACCCGACCCACGTAAAGTAGTTTCAAGCCCTCCTCGATCGGAAAGCGCTTTTTTAAAAAGCCATTATTTTTGCTGGGATGAAATCTTTCGATATCCACCCCGTGGGGCAACCGATGTATTTTTTCAGCAGCAATACCTTTTTCAACCAACTCCTGATAGGTGCTTTGCGAAGGCACATAGATCCGGCCCATTTGGCTGTAAAACCATATGGTGTATTTCCAGGCCAGCTCTTCCATCATGGCATCACCGGTGAGAAATTGTGCGTAGAGCGGCAAAGATGTGTGGTAGGTACCGTTTATGGGAAGCTTTAATAACTTGGCAATAAGCAATGCGGCCATCCCGATCGGGCCTGGTGTAGCGGCATGGATGCGCGTGAAGTTTTGCTGATAACAAAATTCAAGCATTTCCATTAAGGGTGGATAGAAAAACTTTGAGTCCGGGTAGTCGGAAAAATCATAGGCGCCGATGGGCTTAAAATTTTGAATGCTGCTTCTGCCGGTGCGGTTTTCGCCATCGCAGGTTACAACGGTCAAGCGTTGATTGCTTTTGATGGCAGAAGACACCTGTTGCTGCAAGGTGTTGGCCACCTCATTGATACCGTAAAAGGTATCGGTAAAAATCGCCACATTTTCGCTAAAGCCGACGCGGGTTTTCTGCATGCCCGGCCGCCGAAATCTTTTTTCAAGCCGGCTTTGAAAACGCCTGTGATTGTTATAATGTGCAAAAGCGACAAAATAGGGGGCCAACAGGGTGTAGAAGCCGCCGGCGGATCCGATGGTATGAAAGATGTTAAACAGATTGGCACCCGAAAAATGATCGAAAAGATGATTGGCAAACTGCAACAAAACCCGATTGGATATCTCTTTAACAAACATGAACCATTGTTGTTCGATCACCCGGTAATGGGTGCCGGTATCTTCCGGGATTAAAAAAAGCTGTGGATTTTCGGCAAAAAGTTTGCTGGTTTCACGGCGCAGCAGTTCCATCATGGTATCCGGCGCACTTCCCACTATTTTTTTCTGGCGCCGGTATTGCCGCAGAATATGCAATTTTTGGAAAAAACCGGGGTGGGCTTCTTGATCGGTGCGCAGACAGCGGTTAATAAATTTTAAGACGCCGTCGGAGGGCGCATAATCGTCCAGACCGAGTTTATGACGATAAAATTGGTAGGCAATGCTGTATAGATTGCGTGCCAGGTTTTGGGGTGATGAGGGCTGACTGACCACCTTGGTTTTGCCATCGTCGATTCCTTGCAGAAAAGAATCCACCGAATCCGCACTGCTGACTTCAGTAAAGGTTCGTGCGATATTGAGTGAGCTATGGTCATCTGATCCGCCGATAAGGCTTTTCTTCCAGGGCTCAGGCAACCCGGGAAAAAGCCCATGTTTGTCGGCCAGGCGGTATACTTCTTCCCGATTTAAATCCGTTAAGGTTTGTTTCAGGCATTCATTCGATTCAGGATTAAAATCGCCATTCATCTCAAAATTGGAAAATAGTAATAGACATTTTTCAAAATGCTCAATCGTTAGGCGATCATTGACGGCATACATTGGATGAGCCAGCGCGTGGGTAATGTTTTGGAGCTGGAGATAATCAACTAATTCGTATACATTTTTGCGCAATTTTTGAATATCTTCATGTTGGCTCTCCGTAATCTGATACACCAGCACATGCAGCTTGCATTGATCCTCGGGAAAATACGATGTCACTTCTTCGCTAAGGAATGTACCCGCTAAATGCGCGATTTCCAATGCACCATCGATGCGGTTGTGGTCGGTGATGGTCACCAGCGTCATTCCCCGATTGCGGGCAATGCGATAAAGATCCAGTGGTTCTGTAAAGCTTTCAGGGCAGCCAATTTTTTGCAAAAACCATTGCGACGGTCTCTGAGAATACTTTGAATGAACATGTAAATCAGCGCGCATGGGGTTTTCTCCTCTTCTGAAAAGGCTGAAATATTTTTATTAATAAAAACAAAATGTTGTTAAAATTGTATTAAAATTGATTTAAAATTTGGTTAATGCTTTGCGCCCAGCCACGGTTTTAGCGGGTATTTTTTTTGTAAGTCATTATAAACCAAGAGAATGAGCAAGTTTATGCGGGGTAGTTAATTTAGACCTGTGAAGGGTCAGAATGTGGGTATGATTGAGCAAAAAATTCGCTAGCCAAAATATCCTTGCCCATCATCGAAAAACTGGTTACAATTTAGTGCAGTCATGTAGTAAAGAATAAGTGATGATTGAAAAAGGGGCATTGAAATGGAAAAAATGATGAGAAAGCAATTTACAAAGGAGCTGGAAAATATCAAAAAACGCATTCTCGCCTTAGGGGCCCTGGTCGAAGAGCGTGTTCAAATGGCCATCAAGGCCATTGATACCAATGATTCGGATCTGGCAGACAAAATCATTAAATCCGATTATGAAATCGATGAGATGGAAGTTGAAATCGAAGAAGAATGCCTCAAAGTACTGGCCCTGCATCAGCCGGTGGCCATTGATCTGCGATTTCTTATTGCCGTCATTAAGATTAATGCCGAGCTGGAGCGTATCGGCGATCAGGCCGTCAATGTCGCTGAGCGGGTGGGTGTGACCGCCAAACGGGAACAGCTGGATTTTTACTTTGACTATGCC
>JASFEV010000357.1:0-3664 GCA_050124655.1 Desulfobacterales bacterium | reverse complement strand
CCAGCGGGCCGATCATATGCGCCAGTTCGCCCGGCAGGGCAAAAATCCCCGGCCCCATCGTGGCGCCAATACCGATCATGACCGCCATAAACAGGCCCATATTTCGTCTGAAACCTATTTCAGCCGGCATACGGTTGCTCCCCGGGCGCTCCTCGAGTGATTTTCTATCTAGCTGATCTCAATATATTGTCAAAAGCAGCGTTCAGATAAATCATCTGACCGGCGATAAACCGATCATGAAACCATTTAACAGATTTATCCGGCAGCCTTCAAGAAAAAACCGCTAATCCAAGAATGGGGTCAGTTATTCTGTTTCTAATTTAATACGACTGCTAACGCAGGCATGGCAGGATCCTGAGCGGATACGAGCTGCATCGGAGAGCGAGATGACGCCAACAAGCGCCATCGGTTGGGATTGATATACAAAGAGGCGGTGCACATCTGAGAAAATCATTTTTCGAATCGCATCTTCTAAAAGCTCATCTGCACTGCAACTTTGTACGGGTGAGGACATGATCGTTGCTGCCTGTGCTCCGGAATCAACTTCGTGTTTATAGGCCAGTGCTAAATCTGTCTTGGAAATAACACCGCAAGGATTATTTTCTCTGTTTTTTACTAAAATAGCGCCAAAACGGTATGCCGACAGCTCTTCCATAACCTGAAGCAATGAAGCATCTTCTAAAACAGACTTAACCTCGCTTGTCATTATTTCTTTTACGAAAAAGCGCTGTATTGAATCGGGCATTGATTTATTTTTTTGTCGAATATGACTATATTCACAGTCATGGCAGTATTTATACAAAAGACCCACAATATCCGGATAGGCCAGAGCGCCGACTACATTTTTATTTTCAGAATCCACTACATATAGGCGATAAACTCCTTGGGAATGCATGATTCGAAGCGCTTTATCCAACGCATCTTCTGGATGACAAAAAAGCGGCGGCTTGCTCATAATATCTTCTATAGGAGATTCAATCGGAAGACCCGCATAATAAGCGCCCATTATATCGGTTTTGGATAGCACCCCTGCCGGCTTGCCGGATTGATCAGTTGTCAGAAGAGCATTTACTTTATATTTGATCAGAGCGTTAATGCTGTTGGCAATAGAGGTCTCTTTTAACAATTGAATAACTTGATGACGCATGGCCTGGCTGACAACAAGACCACTTAACGTATTTTTATCCGATTTGGCCAATGGCTAACCTGCTAATCTGCAAACCTGTCAAGAATATTGTAAAAAAGGTCTGAAATATAAACGATTCCTATAATCTTTCCGTTTTCCAGTACCGGTAGGCGACGGACATGTTTTTTAATCATGATGTCTAGTATCATCAATACATGGCTTTGCGAAGTTATGGTAATAACTTCCGGCGTCATGATATCACCCACCAGGACTGATTTTGTCTTTTCACACGATATGTCAACAATTCCAGCGACATCGATATCCTCCATTAATCCCCAAATATGAGTATGCTTAGGCCTTAAAACAAGAAGGATGTCATACATTGATATCATTCCAACCAGGTGATCTTCATGATCTGTGACCATCATACCGAAGATTTTACGGCCTTCTTCTTTGCTGGCTTGTTTAAACAATTTTACAGCTTCATTGAGGGGTGTTTGTGGGGCCAACGTGTGGAATTTGGTGGTCATTATATCCCTGGCGGTTAGTTTCATGGATTTGCCCTTTTGAACCTTGAGATGAGTATTGTGAAAAGTTCAACCGACTCTGGGTCGGGCCATGCTTATTATTTAACTTTATGGCATATATGCAAAAATTTATTCTATATTATTGTCAAAATTCAGACAGATATCAAGGCCAACCACCAGTAAAGTTAATGACCTGCCCAGTCATGAACGTTGACCGGCCGGATACAAGGAAAGCCACTATTTCACCCGCTTCTTCAGGCTCACCTAAGCGACCCATAGGTACTATAGCGGCAATCTTCTCTCTTCCTTTCGGGTCGTCGATAAAAACGGATCGAGGATAATAGGCCTCGCTATATAAATAATTGGGGGCCAGAACATTGACCTGAATCCCGAAAGGCGCAACTTCTTTGGCCAGTGCCAACGCAAAAGATGTCGTACCCGCTCTTATAGAAGTGGCAACCGAGAATCCAAATTCAGGTTGTAAATAGCGCGCTGAGGTTACGAAAACAAAACAACCCTTCTTCCTCTGCTTCATGGCAGGGACCAATAACTGGGTTAACTTGAATGGAAACAATAACAGGGCCTCAAAACTTGCTCGAAGCGTTTCAATGGTGACTTCCTCTATGGGGCATGGTGTGTTTGGAAAGACGTCGTTAGATACGACTGCGTCAATATCCACCTGTCTTGCGTTCAATTCTGAAATTAAAGATTCCGGCGTTTGCGCCCTAAGTGCCATTGTGCCTGGATAGTCCTTCTCAAAAGATAGCGCTGCATTCTCATCTTCAAAGCTCGAATCGTGGCAAATGGGATGCATTTTTTCGCGTAGAAGAACAGGTAGCGTTCCTGGCCCCGTGTATTGTTGAACATTGGTGATGAGTACATTCGTCATTCTATTTCTCCTTGCTAGGTAAAATGAATAATAGCCTATTGCGTCGATACAAGACGATTGAGGTGCTCAACTGCATCATTACTGAGTGGTTCAGAATGCCTTGTGTTTTCATTCATTTGGACGATAACTGTTTTTGCGGTGGCCTTCATTTGCCCGTGTTGAAATAATGCTTGTTCAAAAATAATTGAGCTGCGCCCTATTTTGGACACTTTAGTACCGATATCCACACGGCCCGGCCAATTGATTTCTGCGTGAAAATTGAGTTTTTGGCTGGCAATAACAAATGAGCAATTCGGGCCGGCAAGGGGGGAATTCGAGTCATAGAGGATCTCCACACGACCTGTTTCGAGCATGGTGGAAAACACCGCGTTGTTAACGTGTCCCTGGCGGTCCGTGTCAGCATAACGCAGTTTTTCATACGTTTTTATCGGGAATTGTTCGATTTCAAAGACGGCTTCTAAATTATCTTCCTTAAGGTCGGAGGCGGCGGCGTTATTTTTTGATGGCAAATTCTTTCTGTTGGCAATGCGTTCTGTGGCCTTGCGGCATATATTAAGGATGTGGTCTGATAAATCTTTTGAATCCACTGCTCTTGAGATATTTATCCCGCCAATACACAATGCCATAAACATAACTGCTTCCTCAAATCTCTCTGGATTTGCGCCGACATCGCACGGCTCTTCGCCACAAATTGCATCAATTGATTTATACAATTCCACTTCATATGCCCGGCGGAAGTCGGCATTTGACCTTGCAGCTTCAGACACCAGAGCAGCCAATGCACAACTGTTTGACAAATCGTCCCGATGCGCTGCTGTAAGATAGCGTTTCGCAAGTCGTATAAGCCTTTGGGGCCATAATTCTTTTTCTTTGTCACTTATCCAGCGAGGTCGATTTTCCACAAGTGCACGTTGGAGGGATGCTATCAACAAATCGTTTTTATTTCTAAAATGTGAATAAAATGTCCCATGCGTTAGTCCAGCATCTTGCATTACAGTTGAAATCACAGAGCCAGACAATCCTTCTTCACGTAGCCTGGCCGCACCTGATTTTATAATGCGTTTTAAAGAGGCCTCTTTGAGGGCTGATCGCTTTTTCATATCACTTAAGCCTTCTTAATAT
>JASFEV010000356.1:0-3706 GCA_050124655.1 Desulfobacterales bacterium | reverse complement strand
TGCAGCTTTACGCCGTCAATATTGAGCGCTGACAGTGTTTTGGCTGTGTGCAGCATATCCTGCCGTGTTTCACGGGGAAGCCCTAAAATGACATGCGCACAGATCTTGATGTTGCGATGACGGGTTTGTTCAACGCTATCCCTGAAGCATTGTACATTGTGGCCCCGGTTGATGAAGGCCAATGTTGCGTCTTTTGCCGATTGCAGACCATATTCGATCCAGATCAGGTGCCGTTTGGCATAGTCCTGGAGTAAATCCAACACAGCATCATCGACACAATCCGGTCGGGTGCCGATCGAAAGCCCGACGACATCATCGACACTGAGCGCTTCGGCATACAAGCGCTGGAGAGTTGGCAGCGGGGCATATGTGTTGGAAAATGACTGAAAATAGGCAATAAATTTTTTAGCCTTATATCGCTTTGCCAACGCCCTTTTTCCGTTGATGAGCTGTTGGGTGACCGATAAGCCCTTCGCATGGGCGCCGGTTCCGGATCCACGTGTGTTGCAATAAATACACCCACCGGTCGAAATGGTTCCATCCCGATTAGGGCATGTCAGACCTGCATCGACGGTGATTTTTTGAACCCGGCATCCGAAAATATGTCGCAGATAGGTATTGAAGTCATTATAGCGATTCTGCGCCACCATTGCCAACTCCTTGACCCTTATATCAGCGGGTACTATAATCTCCCTGAGTTGAGCGTTTCAAATTAAAAATATGGGGAACATTTATTATTTTAAGGAATTCAATCGATTTTAATATTTTTAATTTGAAGCGCTCAACTCAGGTATAATTTAAATTGAGCGTTTCAAATCTATCATAGTACACTTTAACTGACAACCAGCGCTTGATGGGGCTGTATAACCACGAAGAACACGAAGGGTCACGAAGACAGGCATTTCGTTTTTAAACGTCATCTCTTTGTGTCCTTCGTGCACTTCGTGGTGAAATCTCCAAAATTTCATTGTTCGATCTTGCAAGCAGTCAACGACATTTTTAAATGGCGAATTATCCTAAAAAATACGACGTCATTGTGGTCGGTGCAGGTCACGCCGGTTGCGAAGCTGCGCTATCTGCCGCACGTATGGGCTGCAACGTCTTGCTAATGGCTATCGATTTGGACAAGCTGGCGGCAATGCCCTGTAGCCCATCAATCGGCGGCATGGCCAAGGGTCAACTGGTCAAAGAAGTGGATGCGCTGGGCGGAGAAATGGCCAAAATTACCGATAAGACGGCAATTTCTTTTCGAAAGCTCAATACCAAAAAGGGGCCTGCAGTACATTCGTCCCGCACCCAAAATGATAAGATCCGGTATCACATGGCGATGAAGGCGGTTGTCGAGGCGCAGCCCAATTTAGATTTAAAGCAAGCAAAGGCGCGGCGGCTGATAGTGGAAGGCGGTCGGATAGCGGGGGTGGAAGATCACCTCGGATTTGGATATCCGGCGCAGGCGGTTGTGCTTGCCACCGGCACGTTTCTAAGCGGGCTGTTGCATATCGGATTCAATTCGTTCCAGGCGGGTCGGGCCGGCGAATTTGCATCTTACGGACTGGCCAACGATCTTAAAAACCTGGGCTTTGAGTTGGGCCGCATGAAAACCGGAACGCCACCGCGACTGAAAAAATCCAGTATTGATTTTTCCAAATTTAAGGTTCAGGAATCCGATGCTGACCCGACGCCTTTTTCATATTTTACCGATGACCTCCAACTACCCCAACTACCGTGCCATATCGGCTATACCAATACGCGATCTCATGAAATTGTACGTAAAAACCTCGAACGCTCGGCTTTATATGGCGGTATCATTAAGGGGATCTCAGCCCGATATTGTCCATCCTTTGAAGACAAAATCGTCCGATTCCCTGACAAAGACCAGCATCAGGTGATCCTGGAGCCGGAAGGGATCGATACCCAGGAAATTTATGCTTCCGGGTTAGGTAACAGCCTGCCGCTTGACATCCAGATACAGTTTGTTCGATCGGTAGCAGGTCTGGAGGCAGCCGAAATTATGCGACCGGCGTATGCCATTGAATACGACTACGTCAACCCCATCCAGTTAAAACCCACCCTCGAAACCGATCGTGTGGCGGGGCTCTTTTTGGCCGGTCAGATCAATGGAACCTCGGGCTATGAAGAAGCTGCCGCCCAGGGTCTGTGGGCCGGTATCAATGCCGCCTGTCAGATCCAAAAACGCAAGCCTTTTATTCTGGATCGATCTCAAGCGTACATGGGTGTCATGGTTGACGATCTGGTGACGCGTGGTACGCGGGAGCCCTATCGGATGTTTACCTCAAGAGCCGAGTATCGCCTCATGCTGAGAGAGGATAACGCCGCTTTGCGACTCGTGGAAATGGGTTACGAGCTGGGTCTTATCAAAGAGGACACCCTCAAGGAAGTTAAGGCACACAAAACCCAAATCGTAAACGAGATTCAGCGCATCAAGCAGACCACCATCAAACCAGATGATCGTGTTAATCAATTTCTGCAAAATGCCGGCACACGGCCAATTCAAAGCGGTACCCGTCTGGACCAATTATTAAAGCGGGCCGAACTGAGCTACGAGGTGGTTGAAACACTGGCGGCCAGTCCCGCGCCCATCGAGCGCAAAGTGGCAGAGCAGGTCGAAATCGAAATTAAATATGAGGGTTACATTCAAAAACAGCTTGCTGAGATCGAAAAATTTAAACACATGGAGCGTCTGAAAATACCGGAAGACTTTGATTTTTTCAGTGTGCACGGTCTTTCCAATGAATTGAAGGAAAAATTGTCCGGAACCAAACCAACCTCTCTGGGTCAGGTCTCGCGCATCGATGGCATCACGCCGGCGGCGATGTCAGTATTGATGGTGGCGCTCAAGGCAGATACTCGATGACAGAAAACAGAAGTCAGATGCCAGAAGACAGAAATGAAGAACCGTTTAACAATTGCATAAAAGCCGAGGACGAGGACGAGTAGGAGTACGAGTACGATGAATAACCCATGCTTTCGTCTCCGTCGTCGTCCTCGTGCTCGTTCTCGAGAACTCAAAAAAGTAAATACCCGCATCTCGTAACGCGCAACCTGCAACAGAGAACCCTTGACACCTGCGAGCAGACAACTTATCCTAGATGGGAAAATGTCATAATTTTCATTAACTTAGAATAAGACTTACCTTGGATTCAAGCAGGGGTATGAGCACATGGCTGAAGATTATTACCAATTACTCGGCATTAAAAAAGATGCCTCAGAAGAGGACATTAAAAAAGCGTATCGCAAAATGGCGATGAAATATCACCCGGACCATACCAAGGGTGATAAAGTGGCAGAGGAAAAATTCAAGAAGATTAGTGAAGCATATGCTGTCTTGAGTGACAAGAAAAAGCGTAAAGAGTACGATACTTTTGGCGCTGAAGGCTTTCAACAGCGCTTTACCCAGGAAGATATTTTCAGAGGATTTGACTTTGGTGATATTTTCCGCGAATTTGGTTTTGGCGGCGATTTTTTTTCAGGACGCGGCAGGGGAGGCGGCACACGCTTCAATTTCGGCGGCGGTCCCTTTGGGTCCCAGGCAGGCCAACAGCAGGCCAGAATGAAAGGGGCTGACCTGGTTTATGAACTTCCGTTGACCCTCAAAGAGGTGGCCACCGGGACCAGCAAAACCATCAGTTTGCAACACCAGGGATATTCCGAAAAAGTAACGGTCAAAGTCCCCAAGGGATTGATT
>JASFEV010000355.1:0-3720 GCA_050124655.1 Desulfobacterales bacterium | reverse complement strand
TCAGAATTCCGATACGTTTTTGACAGTGCCCAGCAAATACGCTCCGGCCAAAAACGCGGAACGCTGACCGCCAGATTGTGCCGCGGTTTTAACACACGGATGATTTCGCAGACGGCCTTACGATCGTTGGCAATATGCTCTAAAACTTCTGCGCAAATCACCAGATCAAAAAAATCGTCTTCAAATGGCAAAACGCTGACATCTGCTGTCGTCAGACCCCAGGTGCCCCCGCCGTTTTTGCCCCAATTTTGATGAAGTTGTAGCCGCTCTTTTGCCTGCATGAGCTCGGCCGGATTCAGGTCGGCACCGATGGCAAACACGTCTTTAAGTTGATAGGCGGCACAAGTATGCCGGCCCGATCCGCAGCCGATATCCAGAATTCGGTAGCCCGGCTTGACACCCAGCTTCTTAAAATCAATGGTGATCATGTATGACCTTGCGGTAAACGTTCACAGTCTTCTGGGCGGCTTTGATCCAGGTAAAATGTCGTTGAACCCTCTGATAGCCGGCATGGCTCAATTTATGTGCCAAGTGCGGTTGTTGCAGCACGGCTAAAATCGCAACGGCCAGGGCATGATGGTCAGCCGGTGGCACCAGGATTCCGGCATCACCAACGATCTCTGGTAATGCGCCACCGGTAGTGCTGATGACCGGCACACCGCATGCCATGGCTTCTCCGACGGGTAAACCAAAACCTTCATATACAGATGGAATGACTGCAGCCGTAGCCTTTGCGTATAAACGCACGAATTGCTCGTTTGTGATTCGACCGGTAAAGGTGACCCGATTTCCGATACCCAGTTGTTGGATCAGTTTATGACTATAACCGTTTTTGTGGGCAGCTCCGACTATTGTCAATTTTACCGGCAGTGTTTGCGCTACTAATGAAACCGCTCGCAGTAGGTATAAAAGACCTTTTAAAGGCATATCGGCGCTGTTGGTGACTATAAGGCTGTTTTTGGCCCGGGGGATCTCAGGGATGGGATAAAACAGGTCAGTACGAATACCGTTGGGTATAATACTGAATCGATCCGTTGATATCCCAAAATCACGAGCAATGTCATTTTGGGCTGTTTTAGATACGGTGATGATATGAGAAAGCTTTCTGGCAACGCGTTTCTGCATACCGCAAAACGAATACCAACGCCATTGTTGCATTTTTCGCCAAATGTTGACAGCAGAGCGAATCGCTATTTTACGATCGATAGTGATCGGATGGTGAATGGTGGCAACCGTAGGCAGCCAGTCCTTTATCGTCAGCAGGGCATACGACAATCCTTGGTTGTCGTGGACGACATCATATCGATAGCGCTTTTTGCGCAGCCATCGACGGGCTCGCAACCCAAATGTAAACGGCTCAGGAAACCCCATAGTGGAGACCCCTATCCATTCCATTAAATTGATGGGCTGACGGAGTTCTTTAAGCGACGGTGTTCTAAATAAATTATCCGGGTTATAGAGGTCCAGAGAAGGAATGCGATAGAAGGGGATGTCCACCTCTAACTGTGGATCTGGCGGCCCCACCACCACATCTACCCGATGCCCCAGGTCTTTCAGTGCACGGCTGAGGTTTTTTAAGTAAACGCCCTGGCCACCGCAATGCGGATTGCAGCGGTAACTTAAGAGGCAGATTTTCAGTGGTTTTGATGTTTCAGTCGGCCCCTTTGAATATTTTTGATGTCTGGTTATGTCGCTCATTTTCCTTGTTTAGTTTAAAGCACGTGTTTTTTATGCGAATCGTCCTCGTCGTCGAAAGTTGTTTATGGGCCCTATTCCGAGGACGAGTACGAGGACAAGCACGAGGACGATATAATAGCGGTGGTGTCCTTTCAATCTTTGGTTGGCGTACTTTAAAAACGTTTTCTGGCACGAATTGTCCAATATGGCAACACCTATCGCCGAAGCCTGGCATCCTGACAGTTAAAGTTTTTACCCAAAGTGTCGATATCAAATCCAGTGGTTTTAGCAGCTATATACGGCGATAAGTTATTGAAAATGATTAAATATATAAAAACGACCAGGATGTGTTGCTCTCAGATTCAAGCAAATGGATAAACACACAAAAAAAACCATTCTGTTTGTCGATGACGAAGAAAGTATCTTAAGCGTATCCAGTGAATACTTTCAACGCAAAGGCTACCAAACTCGCACCGCCTCTACGGGTATCGAAGCACTTAAGATTCTGGCCCATGAGACTATCGACTGCTGCTTCACCGATATCAACATGCCCGAAATGAATGGACTTGAGCTTGCTGAAAGGATTCGAAATTACGATAATACGATGCCGGTAATTGTTATGACCGGTTATCCTTCTTTAGAGAATACCATCCAGACCATTAAAAATGGGGTTGTTGATTTTTTGATAAAGCCGGTCGACCTGAAACAGATGGAATTGAGCGTGCAGCGTGTGATGCAGCAGCGCAAATTGTTTGTCGAAAATGTTCTTTTAAAAAAAGAAGTCGAAGGTAAGCAGCGCCTGGAGAAATTAAACAACGAGTTAATGGTCAAAGTAAAAGAACTCAACACCCTAAACAAAATAATGAGCCAGTTTACCGCCATCAGTTCTAGCAACGATGTGTTCAAACGGGCGGTGGATATCGCCTGCACGATTGCCCATGCCGATATGACCGGTTTTTACGTGATCAATAATGCGGTTCAGGAGCCGGTTCAGGTATCATCCTCAGATATATCCTACAGTACCGGAACAACACCGGATTTAAAAAATGTCTATCCGGTCGCACCAATGCCCTCTGCGGGCAATCATCAGTATTTAAGTTCAGAACTGATCATGGAAGTTGTCTCGGATCAGATTCCTTTGTTGATTTCGCAAAATACGGCCCAAAACGGTTTGCCGGCTGAAATTAAATCCGCCATGATTGTGCCGCTAAAGATCAGAAACAAGGTATTTGGTGTGATAACGGCCGTCGTAAATCAGGGGCCAAAACAATTCAACGAAAAAGATCTGTATTATCTCTCATTTTTAGCCCAAAGCGCTGCTCAGGCTATTGAAAACCTGGCGCTGTATGAAAATATATATGAAAATCTTTTTGCTACGCTATATGCCTTTGTAAAAGCGGTGGAGGCTAGAGATTTATATACCCAGCAGCATTCGAGCCGCGTTACCGGGTTGTCCCTTGTTTTGGGCAAACAGCTCGGGTGCTCCAAAGAGGAACTGGATGTCCTCAATTTTGCCGGTCATTTGCATGATATCGGTAAGATCGGCATCCGTGATGACATCCTTTTAAAACCCGGCAAATTGACCACCGACGAATTTGAAAAAATTAAGGATCATCCGGTCATCGGTGCCAATATTCTCGAACAGTTCGGTTTGTGGGAAAGAGAAAGACAGATTATTCGATGCCATCACGAAAGATATGATGGTACCGGCTATCCTGACGGTATCAAAAAGGAGGATATCCCTTTTTTAGCCCGTATTTTGTCGGTGGCCGATGTCTACGATGCCATGGCTTCCGATCGGGCCTATCGCAAAAAAATGGCAGACGATGTCATTATTAAAATAATCAATGAAGGCAATGGCTCTCAGTTTGATCCGCAGGTCGTTGCCGCTTTTAATCAGGCTTACACGGACGGCAAAATTACGCATTACATGAAGACCGGACAAATCAACTGATCCCGCAGCAAGTTCACGCTTTATAATGACGCTTCTTGATCATCGACAAATTTCGGTATGCAACGGATGGTATTTGACGCTGAAATTGG
>JASFEV010000354.1:0-3723 GCA_050124655.1 Desulfobacterales bacterium | reverse complement strand
GGACGAGAGTTGATGGGCTTTATCGTCCTCGTCCTCGGCTTTTTCCCAATTGTACCTAATTACCCAAATGGCGGACACCCGTACCAGCTGTGGGAAATCTCTGCACCTCTGCATAAATCGACGGCAAATAGCCAGTGGCCAGCAGCCAGAGGCCAGGAGCCAGAAGCATTAAACGTGGCCATGAATTTTATTGGACAATGTGACCAAAAATGATATAAAAAACACCAAACACCAAACACCAAACACCAAACACTAAATACTAAACACTCTGGAGTGAAAATGATACCCGGTTTTGCCAAAATTGTTGAAGAGCGCATTCGCAAAGCACAACAAAAAGGTGAATTTGATAATTTAGAAGGTAGTGGGGAGCCCTTAGATCTTCTAAATGACCAAACAGTGGCGGAAGAATTACGTCTGGCCTATAAAATTTTAAAAAATGCCGACTGCCTCCCTCCCGAGATCGAAATAAAAAAGGAAATTCGACAAACCGAAGAGCTTCTCAGCGCCATGACCGATACCAATGAGAAATATAAGGCTATCAAAAAGCTCAATTTTCTGATTATGAAGCTCAATACCGTGCGCGGCGCCGCTATTGAATTTGAAGAGCCCCAAAAGTACGCCGACAAATTGATCGAAAAGCTCGAAGCATCTGTTTCAAGCCGTAAGAAACCTAAGTAAATTATTCGGTTCAAGGTTCAAAGGTTCAGGGTTCAGAGGTTTAATATTATGGCTGCTGGCTTCTTGCTTCTTGCTGCTGGCAGAAGCCTTGATCCAGTGGCCAGTCGCCAGTGGCCAGCCGCCAGGAGCCAGTAGCCAGTGGCCGCGGTCGTGAACCCCTGAGCCTTGCCTGCCGCGCCGAAGCTTCTTGACCGCCATAGTTTATGCGGTCCGGTTAGCGAAGGCGGGTGAACACTGAACCCAGAACATTCTGAGAAGAGGTGCAAGCCATGGGAAAACTGACTCTAGCGCTGCTTTCGGGCGGGGTATCCTCAGAACGTGAAGTGTCTTTGAACAGCGGTGATCAGGTGTATGCGGCCCTGGACAAGGACAAATACCATATCATCCGCTACGATCCCAAAACCGATTTAGCCCGTCTGGTTGAAGATGCACCCGGCATCGATGCGGCTCTGATAATTTTGCATGGGCCTTACGGAGAGGATGGCACCGTGCAGGGTCTGCTCGAGTTGCTGAACATCCCTTATCAGGGCTCGGGTGTGCTCGGCAGTTCAATTGCCATGAATAAGCTGGCCGCCAAATATCTATATGAAAATGCCGGATTGCCGGTCCCGCCGTACATTGCACTGCAAAAAGGGGATCCGTTGGAACCGGCGGCCTGGGAAAAACAGCTCGGTCTGCCGCTAGTCGTCAAACCCAACGAAGCGGGCTCCAGTGTCGGCATGACCATCGTAAAATCGGTGGATGCCATTGCAGCGGCTTTGGAAAAAGCATTTGCGCATGATGCCACTGTCCTGTTAGAGGGTTACATCGATGGCATCGAGCTGACGGGCGGGGTCATTGGCAATAGAGAACTACTGGCCCTGCCATTGATTGAGATCATACCCGATGATCAACACGAGTTTTTCGATTACGAGGCCAAATACACGGCCGGTGTTACCGAGGAGATCTGCCCGGCGCGCATTGATGATCAAATGACGACAACGGCTCAGACCTATGCCAAGACCGCCCACAGCGCCCTCTTTTGCAAGGGTTACAGCCGGACGGATATGATATTAAGAGGGAACCAAATTTTTGTTCTGGAAACCAACACCATTCCGGGGATGACCGCAACCAGCCTGTTGCCTCAAGCAGCCCAGGCGGCTGGATTCAGCTTTAGCCGCCTTCTTGACGAACTCATCACGCTTAGCATCGAAGATCATTCAAGCAACAGGTAAGCTTATGATTGTCAAAAAAACCCGGGAGCTGAAAGCCCTGTACCATGAGTTGTCCGGTGGCGATGTTTTTATCGGCAACCTGTCGCTGAAGTATTTAAAGCAGACGATGCTCATCGATATGCTCGAGCGCGATATCCGCTGTTTGCCTTCAGCGATCGCGCAGGTTCTGAACAGCTCAAAGGTCGCCCAGGCTTTTGTTTTAAAAGACTGGATGTTGCCTTTCACGCAGGTGATTCCACGGCGCAGCGACTTAATCGATGCCCTCAACACCTATAATCGGCACGATATCGGGCCTGTCATAACCAAGCAGGACGGCATGCACTGCGGCCATGGCATCCGCCGCTGGGAAACCATGGAAACCCTTTACAGTTTTATGGCCCTGGATCAATCGGCTTACCCGTTCGTATTGCAGCCCTTTCAGGAAAAATTTACGGATGTTCGCGTTATCCTCGTGGAAGACTATGTTGAAGCTTACACCCGCAGAAATCCCCACAACTTCAGGGTAAACATTACCCAGGGCGGAACCAGTGCGGTCTATGAGCTGGATGCGCACCAGGAAGCGTTTTGCCGTGCGGTCATGCAACGGGGCAAATTTCCCTATGCCCACCTCGATCTCATGGTTTTGGGAAAAGATCATTGCTACCTGTCGGAGATCGCGTTAAACGGCGGTGTAAAAGGCGCACAGATCAACCGAGAAGAGCTGGATCAGAAAAAAATGGCGGTGCTGGAAAAACTAGCAGAGAAAAATGCCTAAAGTTTCAACATATAATCCACTTTAATTTAATTTTAGCTCATTTTAAAATCAAACAAGGAGGGAAATTGAGCGCAGAAATAAAACCACAAGTTGGCATTGTTATGGGGAGTGATTCTGATCTGGAGGTGATGAAGGCTGCAGCGGGTGTCCTGCAAGAATTCGGCGTGGCGTTTGAAATAACCGTTGCATCCGCCCATCGCAGCCCGCAACGCGCAGCCACTTGGGCGACGACTGCCCGGGAGCGCGGCATCAAAGTGATCATTGCCGGAGCAGGGCATGCAGCCCATCTGGCGGGCGCCATGGCAGCGCACACAAGCTTACCGATCATTGGGGTTCCGATTGATTCTTCCTGCTTGCAGGGATTGGATGCTTTACTGGCCACCGTCCAAATGCCGCCCGGTATACCGGTGGCCACCATGGCAATCGGAAAACCCGGCGCCAGAAATGCCGGTATTTTGGCTGTTCAGATACTGGCCCTGGCAGATGCCGATTTGGCCGCCAAGTTTGAGGCTTTTAAACAAGACATGGCCGTCAAGGTCGAGCAAAAAGCCAAAAAACTCGAAGAATCATTTTAGAATTTTTTTAGACAGGATCTACAGGATTTATAGGATTCCTTTTGGCCGTTCTCCGGAAGAGAACGGCCAACCCCTATCGCCTGCGGCGAATAATACGGGCTTTTATCATCAGAGCTGATGGTTTAAAATACAGGAGCCTTTATTGAGTTTTAATTATAAGGCAAAGATGTTTTTATTCCGCTGAAAGCGGATTGAGTTTAGTCGCTCTCATCCGGAGAGCGACTAAGAAAAATATCCTCAAAATCCTGTAGATCCTGTCAAAAAATAAGCTTCAATGCACTCAATGAATCCACCCATCATCAGAAAAGTAGATTCTGAAAATCCCGAGCCTGAGATCATAAAGCAAGCGGCCGCTATTATTCAGCGGGGTGGGGTGGTCGCGTTTCCTACGCGCTGCCTGTATGGGTTGGGTGCCGATGCGTTTGATCCGGACGCCGTTGATCGCGTGCTACAGATAAAACAACGGCCCACGGATAATCCGATTCTGGTGCTGATCGATTGC
>JASFEV010000353.1:0-3729 GCA_050124655.1 Desulfobacterales bacterium | reverse complement strand
CATTTGCGACAGAACATAGCGATCACCCACCGGGGTCAT
Source organism: Desulfobacterales bacterium (assembly GCA_050124655.1). Classification (GTDB taxonomy): domain Bacteria; phylum Desulfobacterota; class Desulfobacteria; order Desulfobacterales; family JAHEIW01; genus JAHEIW01. Next base: position 3,690 of record JASFEV010000353.1, on the reverse strand, counting down.
AATATGATTAATGTCCATATCATTCAATGCCAAACGCAGGCCGAGATTGCTCATGACGGTGCTGACCACCAGATTATTCTTCAACAACCCCCTGCGTTTTAAATTACGGGCACAAATCGCCAGAGTCCGATCGCCGCTGATCACTTGACCCTGCTCATCGACAGCAATCAGACGGTCTCCATCACCATCAAACGCCAGGCCGATATCGGCTTTGTGGGTAAGAACCTTGTCGATCAGCCGTTCAGGATGTTCGGAACCGCAATTTGCATTAATGTTTTTGCCGTCAGGCTCAATGCCGATGGCTTCCACTGCAGCTCCCAGATCTTGAAATAATCTGGGGGCCACCGAGTAGGTCGCCCCGTTTGAACAATCCAATATGATCTTCATCCCCTTGAAAGGCGCTGGATCCGGCAACGTCTGTTGCAGAAATCCAAGATAGCGTTCAGATGCATCCGGGATGGGTTTCACTCTTCCGCTAACATTCGGGCTTTTGGGGCTGACATTTGGTTTGCTCTCAGCTGACACGAGACGCTCAATTTCATCTTCTTTGTCGTCTGTAAGTTTGTATCCCTCCGTATCAAATAATTTGATACCGTTGTCGGTATACGGATTGTGCGAGGCTGAAATCACGATACCCGCGGCGGCCTCACCTGCAGATACTAAAAAGGCAATCCCCGGAGTGGGCAAAATGCCGGCCAGGTGTGCGTCGGCATCAACAGAACGAATGCCGTCTGCCAGTGATTTTTCAATCATAGGGCCTGACTGGCGCGTATCTTTGCCAATGATGATGCCCGTCCGCCGGTCCCCCGTGCTGAAATAAGACGCTACCGCCCGACCGATGCGAAAAGACCCGTCAACGGTTAACGGATATTCATTGGCAAGACCGCGGATACCATCGGTGCCGAATAACCTACCCATTGTCTACCTCAATTCAATAGTTGTAAGGTGCTCGGAGGGTTATAATGGCTGGAAAATAGTTTAGTTGCAGGCAAATTTAACCCAGCCTTATTTAAAAGACGGAATGATCTTCCGAGCTCCCTTGACAAAAAGGTCGACGATTCCCTGAAGCCAGGCAGTCGCAAGTTCTCCCTCGGATGGTGCTAACTGTTGGATGACCGAGATATAGTCCCAACCCTTTTGGGGCATATTCTTTTGAACCGCTCTTAGAAACGCATCCCGGCAGGCTTCATCGCCGTTTTCAGATTTGAACCGCTCAAAAAAATCCCTTAACTGTGACCAATTGGCTACAAGCTCCTGCCGTTGTTTTGCAGCAGGATTATTTTTAGAACGCACGCTTTTCTCTGACCCTGCCGGGTCTTCAATTATTTTGTGACAATATCCCTCAAGTCGATCAATGCGTTCTGAAATGGCCCAATTTAGCTTTTCTTTGAGTCCGGTCAGCACCAAGTCCGAAAAATCTTTCGATACAAATAATCTGCGCACATGGCAGTACCATTGATGTAAGGCCATTAGGTTGGCAATGTAGACAATATTGTTGACGACTGCTCGGCGACTGCTACCCAAGCCACCGGGCTGATACGGTACAGAGCTTTCTTTCGGCAAACCGCCGAACAAAAGGTGTCCGGGCCTGAGTTCGTCCTTTCTGACAATCGTACCGGCAGCGGCAATGGTCCCAAACGCCAGCCGGCAGGGGCCCACCATTCCACCCTGCCCGCCTAAGAAGATGGGGGGTTGATTCAACAGAACCCCATGGGGCACATCCCCCATCAAAGAGGCGGTCGCTTTGTCCTGGTTGGGGGTAAAATTAAAATGGACGTATGCGCTGCCGACCTCACTGTGATTTTTGCGGCTGGTTCCTCCAGCCATCAGGCAATCGCAGAAATTGATTAAACTCCCCAGGGTAACAAACGGAAAAAGAATCGTGTGTTTGGTACCGACCGTATGGGCAATGCTGGCATGTTCTTCGAAAATGCTGGCCTCCCGCACATGTGCCCCCGAACCGGCTTTGGCTTTGGCGAGAAATACGGCCCCTTCAAAATATCCGCCTTTCAGCTCAACCCCGGGGCCAATCTGGCAATTTTTAACGGTCGCCGGTGCCTCATGACCAATTTTCACACCGTTGGAAATAACCGTTGTTTTGCCGTAGATTTTAGCTCCTGCGAAAAGCTCGACCTCATCGCCGGATATATTGTCCACATCCACCTCTTCGCCGATCTGAATGCTATCCGGGCAGGCAATTCGAACCCCCTTTTCGATCAGCCGGTTGACCTTTGATTTTCGGGCATGCGTCATGGACAAACCTCATTCGGAATCAGACACTTTGGTGGGCTTAGTATCGTGTCCCATAAATAATTTGTAAACAGGCGCCTTGAAATTCATAGCGCCTTACAGAAATTGACATGACCGGCGATCAATTTGTAAATTATTTCTGGGACGGCACCCTAGCATCTCAACACCGGTTTAATGTCCGCTCCTGTCCTTTTGTCTAACATTCTCCTTTATCCGTTGAATATGCCCCCGGCCCAGTCCTTTGACCTCGCAGCCCAGCTCAAAGTAGCGGCGGATCTTATCGTCATCCAACAGACCGAAACAATCGATGATCGCCGCCGGCCGGCCGATCATCTCCACCACCGCATCCGGCTCCAGCGCCAGATACGCCTGGTGCCGCACGGCAAATACAACCGCATCGGCATACGGCAAAATCTTGGATACATCCGTTTCAATGCGCAGCTCATCCAGTTTGTCCTGGTTGCGGAAAAACCGACTCATCGAATGGCCCGGCGCCGGATAGCGATCCTGCTTTTCAAATTCCCACCAGCGCTTGACATACGGATCGCTGACCGCCACCTCCGCACCCATTTCGGCTAATTTGCGCACAATAATCTCTGAGCCGCTGTAGCGCGTATCACCCACATCCTCACGATAAGAGGCGCCTAACAAAACCACTTTGGAAGCCGCCACGATTTTGCCCATGTTGCGCAGCGCATCACGCACCAGCTGCGGCACGCGCAACGAGCGCGTGTCATTGATGTCAATGGCCGCCGGGGTGATCTTAAACACGTCATCTTCAAAACCCATCAGGGTATGATAAGCCCACACCCCCAAACCACCGTCTTTGGGCAGACAATACCCGCCGATACCCGGCCCGGGAAAAATCATATTTGAATGGGTGGGCCGCACCTTGATGGCCTCAATCACTTTGATCATGTCCACCCCGTTTCTTTCGGCAAATACAGACCATTCGTCTAAAAATGCCAACAAAGTGGCGCGAAATGAATTTTCGATGATTTTGCAGGTCTCACTTTCAATCGGACGGTCCAGCACCGTCAGTGGAAACTCATCCACATTGAGAATTTGGGATAAAAACTCGTCCACCCGCTGACGGGCCGTCGCGTTAATACCGCTGCACACCCGCCAAAAATCACGCACCGAGGCCACATAATGGCGACCCGGCATCACCCGCTCAAATGAATGCGCCAACAGCGGCTCGCTGTCGCTCAAACCGCGCTTGCCAAAGGCTTTTTTGATAATCGGATAGGCCACATATTCGGTGGTGCCCGGCGGCACCGTGGTCTCAATTAACACCAGACAGTCCGGTGAGATCTTTTCGCCGATAATCTTCAAACTGGTCTCAAGGGCCGCAATATCCGCATGCCCCTGGCGCACATCGCCAAAGGTTTCTTTAAAATAATCGCACTGCACATCCACAATGACCACATCAGCTAAGCT
>JASFEV010000352.1:0-3742 GCA_050124655.1 Desulfobacterales bacterium | reverse complement strand
TCTAAAATGGTTTGGTATTGATCTTCCTTGGGTGGTTTGCGCGGGTCCATTTTCGATACCCCCTTAAGGCCATTTTTAACGGGTGGGTTAGTTTTGTGCCTCGGGATAATGTCGGGTACAGATTCGAGTGCAACCACAGCGCGGTCTGGGAGGCGGTTGATTTCTTATTACCTTAGCAAAAATGATGCGTTTTGGGTACATTTTTTACCCTTTTGTGTCAAAAGGATGTATTTTGGCCTTATCGTGGATAGTTTCGGTTGAATAGACCGCAAAGCGGTCTTTATAGACAACACGGATCGTGCTAATTTACAAAGGCGTTCGCTTTTTCCCATCAATATAACCACATTGGAGGTGTTTATGGAAAAGCTGGCTTTGTTTGCTTTTAATGGTGAAGGATTACCCTTTTTGGATGAGATGTCAGGCCATCCCAGCATGCGGCGATACCTGAATAATGGCTACAGAATAATCGTTTTTTAGCGCCATTTTTTTATTGCAATTATGTGTAGATTTAATTATGAGTATATGTTCATAACTGTCTAACCATCATCAGAAAAGGAGATCCCATGCGTAAAAGAGTTTGGAATCCTTATTTTGCCGGTGCGTTGGCGGGTGTTTTGTTGGTGCTTTCAGTTCTGGTTGCCGGTCATTTCCTCGGCGCTTCAACAACCTTTGCCCGCGGTGCGTCGGTCATTGAAAAAGCAGTGGGAATCGACCCTTCTCAGTTTGAGTATTTTACAACCAAAAAAGGCAAGTATGGTCCCGCATCGCTTCCGAACTGGCAGTTACTGTTCGTGGTTGGCATCATCATCGGCGCTTTCATTTCTTCGAAGCTTTCCGGCGAATTCAAGATTCAAACCGTCCCCGACATGTGGCGCGAAAAGTTTGGTGCCAATCCGGTTAAGCGTGGAATTGTGGCATTCATTGGCGGTGCGATCGGCCTGGTCGGGGCCCGCCTGGCTGGGGGTTGACCCAGTGGACACGGTCTGAGCGGTCTGGCTCAGCTTTCGGTCAGCGGTTTTATTGCTTTGGCTTTTTTCTTTATCGGCGGCATCATCTCTGCCAATCTGATATATGGTAAACGAGGGGGATAAAAAATGAGTTTGTTCTACGGTCTTATTACCGGCATCATTTTTGGTTTCCTGCTGCAAAAAGCGCAGGTTTTAAGATACGATAAACAGGTCGGCGCCTTACGGTTCCTCGATATGACCATCTTAAAATTTATGCTCAGCGCAATTGGGGTTGCCGCCATCGGTATTTATTTCTTTAAAGATCTGGGATTGATCAAACTAAGCCTGAAGTCGACTTCCATAGGCGCCCTTGTGATCGGTGGCCTGCTTTTTGGCATCGGCTGGGGGCTTTTAGGCTATTGCCCGGGAACAGCTGCCGGCGCACTCGGAGAAGGAAGAATTGACGGTCTGTGGGGTGTCTTCGGAATGTTATGCGGCGGCGCCCTGTATGCCGTGATCTATCCCTATATGAATGCCCATATCATCAGTATCGGAAACTACGGCAAAATTAGTGTTCCTCAGGTAACCGGCATCAACCATTGGATTGTGGTTGCTGCGCTTGCCGCACTATCACTTCTGTTGTTCCGATTGTTTGAGAAAAAAAACCTGTAGGTGGCATTCCTTTTCCTATGCTTTCTGATGCGGGCGGAAGAGTCGGCAAGGTGTTTGGCGTGTTTGATGAAGATGCCGGCGTTGAGATGCGAGGAAGGTTCATCATTGATCCGGAAGGGGTTGTACAAGGCTACGAAGTGCTCACTCCTCCTGTAGGGCGCAATGTTTTTGAAACCATACGCCAGGTTCAGGCCTTCCAATGGGTCAGGGAAAGCAAAGGCAAAGAGGCAACACCGTCGGGCTGGCGTCCGGGAAAAGCAACGCTGAAGCCCGGACCGGATTTGGTGGGAAAAGTTTGGAAAGAATGGAAAACAGATATGGCGTTTGACTGATGGCCAAAAAAATGAAGCCGTTGATCAAGTCATCCGATTCCAAATAGAAATACCACTGTCAATTCACAATTCAAGATTTGACTATAGCTTCAAGGCTTGATCATTATAATTTTCCAAAATGTCGTCTTCAGTTGACAAATAGTAGCGAAACATCCGGTGCCATGTGAAGCACTTTTTGGGATATACTTCCCAGAAAATAATCCTTCATGCCGGACAACCCTCTTCGGCCCAGCACCACAAGGTCATATCCCGCCCGGGCTTCTTCAACGATGTCTTTGGCGACGTTATTTTTTTTGTTTTCAATTTTAATGGAAATCAGCCCTTTTTGAAATCCGCTTTCGACCAAAAACGCCATCGCATTCTGGCCGGCATCACTGACCACCCCCCTTTTTTTGTCTTCTAAAGCGCAGAAGGCACTCTGTTGCGACTTAAAATACGGGGTCAGTTCAGGGCTGTTCATTTCACAGATAGCGGCGGAGTCTTGAAGAACGCTAAACAAGGTGATTTCCGCATCGCGCGGAAAGATCTGAGCGATATATTCAACTGCGCGTCTGGCATTTTCAGATTCATCAAAGGCGACCAATATCTTATGCCCCATTTTCTTTGCCCTCCGTAACGGTTTTAGATATTTGAATTGTTTACGCCAGCCGAAAATAAAAATCAATACCGATCCAATTCACAATTCAAGATTTAACCGCGCTTCTTTTTTTAGCCGGATATGACCACAATATGTTGTATAGCGTAATACTTGACAACAATGCGTAGTTGTATTAGATAGTTTCAAATTTTTCTGTCCGAATTTTTTTTAAATAGGTTCACACACTTCATTTCGATTATCCAACCAAAGTAGGGATCTATTTTCTGAGAAAATATCAAAAATTTTAAATTTATAGAAACAATATAAATTTTTTGGAAATTCTTTAATGTCTTTTCTAAGGATGCCATCTTCTTGCCTCAAGGAAGGCTTGAACAGGCGAAGTTTTTTAAGGTTAATGATTTGGACGGGTTTAATCAGCTACTCGTCGAAGTCCGCCTTTGCTGCCATTGGTGACCTATCGTCTGAGGTTAGGTCCTTGACCTTATTTAATACTCGTACCAAAGAAGGCTACAATGGTATTTATTGGCGAAATGGAGAGTATGTCGCTTCTGCTCTGGAGAATGTAAATTACATTATGCGCGATATTCGCACAGATGATGTAAAACAAATTGATACAGATCTTTTAGATTTAATTTATAAAATTTCTTTAAAACTCAAAACCGATGGACCTTTTCACATACTTTCTGGATATCGAAGCCATAAAACCAATTCTTTATTGTTTGAGCATTATGAAAACGCTGCCAAGAAAAGCTTTCACACTAAAGGCCAAGCTGTCGACATTCGTCTACCCGGGCAGCGGGCCTCTGTATTGAGAAGGGCCGCATTTGAATTAAGCGAAGGCGGGATAGGTTATTATCCTCGACAAAGATTTGTACATATTGACGTCGGTCCTGTTCGATACTGGAGTGCTTAAAACTCAATATCCTTTCCATATCCCAACATACCCCCCATTAATAAAGCCCAAAGATCTGCCAAATTTAAATTTCAGCTAAATACCTAAACAAACATTTTCAAAATTTTTTGAGAGAAGGGGACGTCCCTGCTATTTCTCTATTTGTATTGTCGGCTGCGGTCCAGGTTGCGGTACTGAATGGCTTCCGAGATGTGGGCGGCATCGATATCTGCAGCTTGTTCCAGGTCGGCAATGGTGCGCGCAATCTTTAAGATGCGGTTATAAGCCCGGGCCGACAGCC
>JASFEV010000351.1:0-3744 GCA_050124655.1 Desulfobacterales bacterium | reverse complement strand
CTTGTGTAGAACAGAAGTCCCGGGTTGGAAGCTAAAGGTTGTCAGTTGAGCCATGAACAAACCTCCATTCCCAGCTGAGATACGCGGGGTGCCCTGACGCCATAGGTTTCAAGTTCGCCAACAATTTCAGCGGGTATGCCATCCCGAACAATTTTTCCTTTCTGCATAATTAGCAGACGATCCGCATGGGCCAGTACTTTTTCCAGATCATGGGTAATCACAAGAAGGGTGTGTCCGGCTTGATGCAACGCGAGCATCTGTTTGAGAACCTGCCTGACACCCGGATAGTCCAGACTGGTGAAGGGTTCATCGCAAACAATCACTTTGGGCTCCATCGCCAAAATCCCCGCAATCGCCAATCGACGTTTTTCGCCTCCGGACAACAAATGAGGAGGTTGATCGGCAAAGTCTTTCAAGCCGACAACCGCCAGCGCGCATGCCACGCGCTCACTGATTTGATCGTGTGCAAGCCGCAGGTTTTCGGGTCCAAAGGCCACATCGGCGTAGACCGTCTCACCGACGATCTGGCTATCGGCGTCTTGGAACATCATACCCACCAGACGCCGGGCACGCAGCAGATCCTTTTGTACCGGAACCCCGTCCACCTTGACACATCCGGCAGTCGGCCGCAACAGTCCGTTTAGGTGCCGAACAAGAGTTGTTTTCCCGGAGCCATTGGGACCGGCAACAACCACAAAAGCCCCGGCTTTAATCCTCAGGTTAACCTGATCAAGCCCTAAGGTGCCGTTTGAAAAACGATGTGTCAGATTTTCGATTTCGATAATATCCATTTTTTTTCCGTGTTTTTTTTATCAAGAACAATACTTTCATTTTATAGATGCAAAATCTGAAAACCCAACCACGAAAACACGAAATTTATAAAGCACGAAATACTATATTATTTTAAATTTCGTGTTTCCGATATTTCGTGCTTTCGTGGTGAGAAAAACCTCTTCAATTCACATCGCGATTCAGAAAATGACATGACCCGCTCCTATTCTGAACCTAACGCGCAACGCGCAACGCGGAACCCGAAACCCGTATGACCGGTCTCAGGGCTTTGGCGATGGCAGCGGCGGCCACTATTTTTATGGCATCACCAATGAGAAAGGGATACATGCCCAGAACCAGGGTTTTGCCTAGTGACATGCCGCTGACGATTTTCAGCCACAAAACACCACAGGTATAAAGCACCAAGGTTCCAAAAATCAGCGCCAACATATCGGTCATCATCCGTGGCTGGGTTCTATGCGCTATTTTACCGATTAAATAAACCGTCGGCAAATAGCCGATTAGATAACCACCCGTCGGTCCGACAAAACGACCAATGCCGCCGAGCCCGCCGGCAAAAACCGGCAGACCGGAGGCACCGGCCAGAAGATACACACCAACACTCGCCAACCCCCAACGCCCGCCCAGCAGCAGACCGGCCATATAAACAAACATATTCTGAAGCACAATGGGTACCGGACCGATTGGAATCGCAATAAAGGCGCCCACCGCGGTTAACGCCGCAAATAAAGATGCATAAACCATCATGCGCAACTGGCTCGCCGATTCCATATTTAAAAATTTCCGTTAAAGTTAAGCGACAAAGATCACCGAAAACGGTAAAAATTTATTTTTAATTTTTTGATTGGAGTGCTGGAGTACTGGAGTAATGGAGTAATAGAAAAAATTGGTTGTCTGCTTACAACACTCCATCACTCCACCACTCCAATACCCCAACGCCACCGAACTGGTGAACTTTGTGTCTTTGTGGTTAGATAAAAAACCTGAATCTTTGTCCCAGTTGATCACCGTGTTAACGGCTCTGATGAAAACAATCCCCGTAGTGAATTGTTTTTATAGATCCATCGGAACATCTCAGAATCAATGCGCCGGTATCGTCGACATCGATTGCTTTGCCCCTAATAACTTCACGGGTCGTCTCCACCCGAACATGACGATTCAAGGTCACCGTATACTGCTTCCACTGCTCAATCACATCTTCATACGCGGCAGATTGCATTTGCGTCTCAAACAAATCCAGGTAGCGGGATAGGATCTCTTTTTTAGATACGTTGTGCCCCAAAATCGTTTTAAGTGATGTTGCCGTCGGTTCAATCGGCGACGGATCATTGTTGACGTTGAGGCCGATACCCATATTGATAAAAGCCACCCGATCCGCCTCAGCTTCCAACTCAGATAGCATGCCGCAGATCTTACGCTCATTAACCAAAAGGTCGTTGGGCCATTTGACCCTGACCTCAATTTTAAAAATCTCATTTAACAGTCTGGCAAGGGTCAGCGATGCTAAAAACCCAATCCTGGAGCTGAAGACGGGTGGCAGATCCGGCCGCAATACGATTGTGAAATAAAGACCACCTTCTTCGGAAAACCATTGCCGGTCCAAGCGCCCACGACCGCTCGTCTGGCGACCGGCAATGACAGTTGTAAATTCCGGGCAACCTTTGCGTGCCAAATACTTGGCCTCATCCATAGTGGAGTTCAATTCCGCATGATAGATAATTTTGGATTCTCGACCGGCAAATTCCCATGGATACGGCACGTCCGGGGAATTTTCGAGGCAGTACCCCTTGGCAGATGAGGTAATAAGATATCCAAGTGTCTGGAGTTGCTGAATATGCTTCCAAATGGATACCCGCGATATGCCCAACTGAGCGCTCAAGGCCTGCCCCGAAACAGGGCCCTCTTTTTTTCTCAAGTTCTTAAGAATTCGGCTCTTCATGTTTCACATTAAATTTTCGTTAACCGTAATGATACGCAAGGTTAACGAAATTTGGTAGGTGTGTCAATTGGAATATCAACACAAAATGCATGGGCGGAAATCAGGTGGCAGTCGTAAAGATATAGGGTGTGAGTATTAAAAGTTTTTAGCCGCTGGCTTCTCGCTTCTGGCGGCTGGCAAGCTGCCCTTGCTCTAATACCTGCAACTAACAGCCTGCCTTCAGTTAGACCATCTGGGAAAGTGTTTCGGCATGCGCTTCCTGCGGGTTTGAACCTCAAAATCGATGACCAGCGAGTCGCTCACTATTTCTGAGCAAGGGGCCAGAGGCCGGGCGCTATACAGAATGGGTTCGCACCTCAACCCCCCAGGAAGTTAAATTTTCAGCAATAAACTCAACCACGCTCTGATGGGCGACCTGGCCGTTGCCCACAATCGGGATGGGGTTGCCGAATTTAAAATAGATTGGCCGCTCGGGATAAATTGGACCGATATCTTTTAGCCAACGGCCGGTCCCGTGGAAGTCTGTTTTAAGGGCAATGGGTACCACCGGCACCCCTGCTTTGCGGGCCAATTTAACACCCAGGGTGTTAAAATTGTTGACATCGAACACCGTGCTACGCGTGGCCTGGGGGAAAACAACGACCGAGCACCCCTTTTGAATGCGGCGCTGACCTTCATTTAAAACAATTTTTAGGTCTTCGCGGGGATTTTTGCGATGCACGGCGATAAAATCAAGGGCTTGCATCACCCAACCAATGACCGGATAGTGTCGTAATTCATCTTTGATGATAAACGTGACGTCGTTATAAGGTAGCGTTAAAGAGGGCAGAATAACGGTTTCAAGAATGCTCATATGATTGGCGATGAAGACCAGCGGACCTTTATGAGTACTTAGGCCTTCAAGACCCGATACGGTCAGTCTTCCTCCGGCGGACTCGACGGCTTTCATACAGCTCAACGAAGCACGCAGCCATCTTTCATTGTTTAAGGTTCCGCGTCGGCCCGCCAGCCCT
>JASFEV010000350.1:0-3822 GCA_050124655.1 Desulfobacterales bacterium | reverse complement strand
CACCCTTGGCCAATCGGCTGCTTCAGCAGTTGGATGAACCGGAAAAAGAGCGCATCCAGCATCATCTATCTCAAATCCGGAGCATATCACCCGATGTCGTTGCCCAGGTCGCTAAAGAATTTGCTGCGATCGTCCAACGCTATAAAGCAAAACAGCGCACATCACCTGCAGCAGACCGCGCCAATGCCGTAAACGCTTCAGCAGGTGCCCAAACCAGCGGTCTTGAGGCACTTCAATCGTTGAGCGCCGATCAAGTGTTTGACCTGATCAAAGATGAGCAACCGCAGACGATTGCCATTATTATGGTGCATCTTAAAACCAGCGTTGCCAGTGATGTCATCGCCAAATTGCCCGATGAAATCAAAACAGAGGTGGCCATACGGGTTGTCAATCTGGATAAGGTGACGGCTGCCATCGTCGATGAAGTCAATGCCGTCTTAAAGGAGATTTTGAAAACCAAGCAAAATTCCATTTCGACTGTCACCGGCGGGGTTGGTCGTTTGGCGGAAATGCTCAATCAGACCGATGAGATCTCCAGTGAGTTGATTCTCAATGAGTTGGAAGAGGCCGACATGGAAATGGCGGCGCAGGTCAAACAACATATGTTTGTCTTTGAAGATATCCTGCTGGTCGATGACCGCGGCGTACAGAAACTGTTGCGCAAGGTAGAGACCATGGAACTGGCCATAGCGCTCAAAGCCGCCTCCGAAGAGGTAAAGGAAAAAATCTTTAAAAATATGTCTGAACGCGCCGGTGAGATGCTGCAAGAAGAAATTGAAGATATGGGACCGGTTCGCATGAAAGAAGTTACCGATGCGCAACAAAATATTACCAATATCATTCAAGAGATGGAAACCAAAGGAGAGTTGATCATTGCCGGCCGCCGAGGAGATGATATCGTTGACTGAAGCGTTTAAAAAAGAGCCGCAACCGTTGGCGGATGAATTACGCCTGCATTATTTTCCAAATATTCCGGTGGACAAACCCGCCAATAGTCATAGGCCTCGGGCCATCAACACCGAGTTTAAACGATCGCATTTTGAAAATATTGATTCAGAGCCTGAATGTGCAACCGACCCGTCGCTTTCAGATAACAAGGCGCCGCCGGTTGCGCAACAAGGACCCGCGCTTAATGAAATAAAGGAAAATGCTTTCCATAAGGGTTTTCTCGAAGGCAAGAAGGTGGGCTTTGAATCCGGATCCAAAAAGGCCCAGGCGGCGATCGACGGCTTAAAGCGCGCCCTGGAACAATTGCAAAGCGTCCGGGCCGACATTCATCAAGAGCTTGAAAAAGAAGTCACGCATCTGGCTTTGTCGATCGCCAAAAAAATCGTCTGTCACGAGATCAAAACGACCCGGGAAACGGTTGTCTGTGTTGCCCGCGAGGCCCTGGCGCGCGTTGACAATCCTGCCAAGATAAAGATCAAGCTCAACCCGGATGATCTTCGATTTATCAAAGACACCCAATCCCAGTTTAAGCTTTTTTTGCAAAATTTCGATCAGGTTCACTTCGAAGCTGAGGAATCGATTCAAAGCGGAGGCTGCCTAATTGAGACCGATCGGGGGGATATTGACGCTCGTATTGAGAGGCAGTTTGAAGCGATTGAAGAAGCATTTCAGGCCCAATTTGATCAACCGAAACCGGAGACGGCATAAGCGACGATGGAAACGCCCTTACGTTTGGATAAATATCGTCAATGCCTGGATACGACCTGCACCATTCAGACCAGCGGGAAAGTGACCAATATCGTGGGGCTGGTCATCGAAGCCCAGGGACCATTGTCGCGATTGGGCACTGTCTGTGATATATACACCCAAGGTGACGTGCGCAAAATAAGGGCTGAGGTCTTGGGGTTCCGCGATAATAAGGTCATGATGATGCCCCTGGAGGAAATGCGGGGCATTGGTCCTGGGTGTCCGATCGTTGCCCGGCAACAACGTGCGGTCATTGACGTCGGTTCCGGTCTCTTAGGACGGGTTATCGATGGCCTCGGCAACCCCATCGATAACAAAGGACCGCTTGCGGTTGAATGCGAGTATCCGATCTACGGAATCCCGGTCAATCCCTTGTCTCGTAGCCGGATTACCCAGCCGTTTGATTTGGGTATCCGGGCCATCAATGGTTTGCTGACCCTGGGTTGTGGCCAACGCATCGGTATCTTTGCCGGTTCCGGAGTCGGTAAAAGTGTCTTATTGGGTATGATCGCCCGTAAAACTGCGGCCGATGTAAACGTGATTGCGCTGATCGGCGAGCGCGGTCGCGAGGTGAATGAATTTATCGAAAAAGAACTCGGTCCGGAAGGTCTTAAACGTTCGGTGGTTGTGGTGGCGACCTCTGACCATCTGCCGTTGATCCGCATGCGGGGTGCCTTTATTGCGACCGCTATCGCTGAATATTTTCGGGATCAGGGCCACCACGTCAATTTAATGATGGATTCGGTTACCCGCTTTGCCATGGCCCAGCGGGAAATCGGATTGGCATTGGGAGAGCCGCCGACCACCAAAGGCTATACACCATCGGTGTTCACGCTGTTGCCCAAGTTGTGTGAGAGAGCAGGAACCTCGGCCCACAGAGGCACCATCACCGGACTGTATACGGTCTTGGTGGAGGGTGATGACACCAACGAACCCATTGCCGATGCCCTCCGTTCAATACTCGATGGCCATATCAACCTTTCGCGAGATCTGGCCAACCAAGCGCACTATCCGGCCATCGATGTCCTTGGCAGCGTCAGCCGGGTGATGGAAGATATTGTGGATCCGCAACAAAAGCAATTCGCCCGCAAGGTTAAAGAGATTTTAGCCGTCTATCGCAAGGCTGAAGATTTGATTAATATTGGCGCTTATGTTGCCGGCAGCAATAGCAAAATTGATTATGCGATTGCGATGATCGAAAAGATCAATCGTTATTTAAGGCAGGATATCGATGAAACCAGCCCCTTTGACGAGTGCATCACCCAGTTGACCGGGCTATTCGACGCCTGAATTCCCGTCATTTGTATGCATGCTTTCTGCGTGATCTTCGTGCGCTTCGTGGTAAAAGAAATATCATTTCCCATTCATAAATTGAATCAGCCATCATGTATCATTTTAAATTAGAACCACTGTTAAATCACCGCCGCTACCAGGAAGAAATACTTCAAAAAGAACTGGCTGGTGTCAAAAAGCGTCTCCAGTCCGAGCAGGATCAGTTGCGGGTCCTGAAAAAGAAAAAGCGCCAAACCCTGCAACTGCTGCACACCCGACAAAAACAGGGGGGGCCGGCATCCGAATTAAAGCTGTGTGTCGATTTCATCGATCACCTATCAGCTGAAATGAAAACACAGCGCGAAAAGATCATGCAAACACAGCGCCAATTTGATTCAATTCACCAGGCCTTATTGGCAGCCATGAAAAAGCGCAAAACCCTTGAAAAACTCAAAGAAAAGGATCGCCGGGCCTATGAGCAGTCCCAGATGAAAAAAGAACGCCATTTATTAGACGATGTTGCCGGCCATCAATTCATTCTAAAATCTTGAATGTCCTAATTGATTACCGACACTTAAAAGACCTCGGCACCGAACCACCAGCACTGCTCGTATCGTGTCCCAGAAATAATTTACCAAAGGTAAAGATTACCTTTTTCGGAAAATATTGCCTTATAAGCAGCGACTTTTTTTAGCGCAAACGCGCGTATGCATGGGTTCGGCTCATAATTGGCACCCAACCCCTGCTAACCTTAATATGATAAAATACAATGAGTTATAAGAATGCCGATTTAAGCTGAAGCCCTTGCCTGAAATACCCGCCCGAGTTTCCAAAGATTGGCACGTTTGATGCACA
>JASFEV010000349.1:0-3847 GCA_050124655.1 Desulfobacterales bacterium | reverse complement strand
CGTTTTGCCGGAACAGATGGCGTGTCGCTGGAGACAGCCAAATGGGCGAGTGTTTTTGAAAAGGTTGGATTTACATGCTTCTATTTTGCCGGTGAAATCGATCGACCGACTGAGCGCTCCTATGTAGTGAAAGAAGCGCATTTCCAGCATCCAGACATCAAGGATGTTTTTCGCAATTGCTTTGGCGCCAGCGTGCGCGGTCGCTTTGTGACGCATAAAATCTATGAGATAAAGCAACATCTTAAGGATCATCTGTACAAGTTTATCGAGAAGTTTGAACTCGATCTGTTGGTACCCGAAAATGCATTAACCATTCCAATGAATATCCCGCTGGGAATTGCACTGACTGAAGTTATCTCTGAGACAGGCATGCCCACTATTGCGCATCACCATGATTTTTTCTGGGAAAGGCAACATTTCATGATCAATGCCTGTTGGGAATATCTCAATATGGCGTTTCCACCCCATTTGCCTTCAATTCAGCACGTGGTGATTAATTCATCCGCCGATAATCAATTAAGTTTGCGAACCGGTATCTCAGCAACCATCATACCGAACGTAATGGATTTTGATCATCCGCCCCCGGTGTCCGGCAATTTCGAATCTTGCGTCATAGAAGATGATGCCCCGCCTCCGGAAAATGACCCATATGCTGCAGATGTGCGCCAGGGTCTGGGTGTTGCCGATGATGAGCTGCTTATTCTCCAGCCCACCCGGGTTGTAAAACGCAAAGGCATCGAACATGCGATTGAGCTGGTTCATCGTCTAGGTATGAAAGCCAAGCTTGTTATTTCGCATGCTTCCGGTGACGAAGGTTATGATTATGAGCGCCGGGTTAGAGAATATTCCAAATTAATGAAGGTGGATACCTACTTTGTCGCCAACATCATCAATGAGCAAAGGGGAAAAACAAAAAACGGACGCAAGGTTTACACACTGGAGGATATTTATCCACATGCGGATTTGGTGACCTATCCCTCCAATTTTGAAGGATTTGGCAACGCATTTCTTGAAGCGATTTATTTTTGTCGCCCCATCGTTGTCAATACATATTCAATATACACCATCGACATTAAACCCAAGGGATTCTCTGTTATCGAAATCGATGGCTATGTAACTGATGAGGCGGTTCGCAAGTGTAGAAAGGTGCTGACTGATCCCAAATTGCGCAAAAAAATGGTCACACACAACTATGAAACAGCCAAAAAATATTACTCCTATTCGACTTTAGGGAAAAAGCTGAAAGACCTCATTGCAGACTGCACGGGATGCCAAAGGCTGTAAAGCGCAGTAGGCGCGAATTCAAACTATCGCAAAATATCTTGATAAGCTGCGGTCCTGGGACAAACAAAGACGCCTGAAGCAAATGATTATAACTTCAGGCGTTTATTTTTTAATGTACCAGCGACCTAATTTTCAGGATAGTGAAAATAAGGAATATCCTTTACCCGATATCGCGGAAAATAATCCACAATTCGCAATCTATAATCCGCAATATAATTTAGTCTCCCATTGCAGCCATATAATCATCGTACATGGTTTCCAGTGCCAGCTTGTGCTTGGCCTCTTCCTGGCAAAGGACTTTAAACAGTTTCTGGCTTTCATCCGTGTCAGCTTGCTCCAGAAAGTCGTTATACAGTTTCAGGGCCTTTTCTTCCCGTTTCATCGCCAGCAACAGAATTTCATTGTAAGGCATACCTTTTTCATAGCTCAAATCAACCAGATAATTGCTGCGTTTGATGTCGGTAATCCATTTTAACTGATACTCTTGTAAACTTTTAGATATTCCCCCGGTTTTAAAATTCAGCAGTATCTTCTCATGCTTTTTTTCTTCTGCGGCAAATTCGGCAAACATTTTTTTTGAGCCTGAGAAATCTTCCTCATCATCACTTATTTGTTGATAAAATTCTGCCGCCTCACGCTCCTTTTCAATTGCAAAATCGATGATCGCTTCCAAATTTTCAAATTCCATTAAATTCTCCTTTCAATTCAATGGCATCTCTAATCAATGAGATCCCATAATCTGAAATTCACAAATGCCTTCTAGTTTCGAATTAATATAATGGTTATTTTTTAATTTTCATCCTTAATACGTAAAATAAGTTTCAATTCTTACCCAAAATGGCGGGTAAACCTTTACGATTTCAACCCTGCGACTCATAGCAGGAATTGGATAAGATTACAACTCGAATGCTGTCAAGCTTGCCTGCATCAGGGCAGGTGGCAGATGCTTCGCAGGCTGTTGAAAAACAAGAAACCACTGTTGAAATATCCAACATCTTTATAAGTAATTGTAAATTAACGAATTTTTACGTTTTTATGTTGCAGAACGCTTGTTTGATGGTGTCAGCTGTTGGATATTGCAACAACCCGGATAGGCGGGCAATGATATTGAGATCTAATCTTTTATTTAAAAATATATAATAATTTTAGAGTGTTATTAAATTTATGCCTGGCGCCTCCGTCGATTGGCACATGGCTTGCTCTATAGCAATGTAAACTCATAAAAATTATAACAAAGGAGCGCGAAAATGGCTGAGAAAAAGAAAAACATGCAGCGAAGTCAGGTGGGATTCGGATCGACTTATAAAAGGGCACAGGCAGGCAGCCGCCCGGCGCAACAAGAGATTGAATCTGTCCTCGGCGGCCAGGTTTGGCTGGTGAAGCCGGATAAGAAAGCCAAGGCCGCCAATCCCTGTTTGTGGATGCAGACCGGGGTCGTCAAATTCAAAAATTGTGACAACTACTATGATTGCACCAGCTGTAAATACGATCATGCCATGGATCTAAAAGTGGCCAAGGGCAAGCAAATCAGCTGGCAGGAAGCGATGAAAAAAAGGCCGGATCTGGATCGGGTCTGCCGTCACAGCCTGACCAACCGCATCGACAAGCGGATGTGCGCCTATGATTATGAATGTGGCAAATGTGACTTTGACCAGTACTTTGAAGATATCTGGACCACCAAAACCAAAGCCATACCCGGCGAGATGCAACAGATTAAAGGTTTCGATGTCCCCATGGGCTACTATTTCCATAATGGACATGCCTGGGCCCGCATCGAAAGTGGCGGCTATATCCGCGTGGGTCTGGATGACTTTGCGCTGAAAGTGTTGGGAGAAGCCGATGCGCTTGATCTGCCATTGATCGGCAAAGAACTGGACCAGAGCAAAGCGGGCTGGGGGCTGAAGCGCAAGGATAACCTGGCTGACGTGCTGTCACCCATAGATGGCGTCATCATGGAGGTCAATTCCAAGGTCAGGGAAAATCCCAAGCTGGCCAACCACGAGCCTTACGGCGACGGATGGCTTTTTATGGTTCGCACGCCGGATGTCAAGAGCACCATGAAACAATTGATGGTCGATCAGAACAGCCTGAGCTGGATGAGCACAGAGGTCAGCGAGCTGGAAGGTATGATTGAAGACGTAGCGGGCCCTCTTGCGGCCGATGGCGGCTACCTGGTGGATGATATTTATGGCAATCTGCCGGATCTGGGCTGGAAGAATTTGACTCAAAAGTTCTTGCGAACGTAGTTTGTTATTCGTTAATTGTTATTCGTTATTGGTTCTTTCGAATAACAAATAACCAATAACTATTAACTTTACCCTTAGGGGTAGCGGGGACTTACAATGAACTCGATGCAATTAAGAAATCAAGCCGTACAAAATGAGCAACTGTGTATCTGGATGCAGGCGGATGTCGTGCCCCACAAGTTTTGCCGGTTCGAATACCAGTGTGCGGCCTGTGCCTATGACCGGGCCATGCGTCGCGTGGCTGCGGAAAACAAACGCCTCAAAGAACAAGACAAGATCCCTATAGGCAAACGCGGCCGCATTGTTTTCTGGAAGGA
>JASFEV010000348.1:0-3882 GCA_050124655.1 Desulfobacterales bacterium | reverse complement strand
ACTAAAATTCGGTTATTGTTAGTTTCCAGTTGCTTATGTGAAAGCCGAAACGCCCCGGCTGTAAATGAGTTTTGAAATCTGTCATCCGAATTTTAAACCACATCATTAAACCAGCGTTTCATACGGGTGAAGACGCGGTTGAAAATATTTTTATCCCGGATTCTAAATTTACGTGAATCCTGGTTGCGTACACCGTAAAGCACCAGACCCACTCCGGTGGCGTACATGGGATTGTTGACGACATCCACCAGGCCGGTGATGGCGCGCGGTTTGCCGATCCGGCAGGGAAGATTGAAAATGGATTCGGCAATATCATTGACCCCCTCTAAAAGCGCCGATCCGCCGGTGATGACCACCCCGGATGGAATCATGTTTTCCATGCCGGAGCGTATAATTTCCCGCTGGACCAGTTGAAAAATTTCCTCCATGCGGGGCTCCAGAATTTCTCCCAGAATCTGACGGGATAATTTGCGGGGCTCGCGGCCACCCATGCCGGGCACCTCGATGGTTTCCTCGGGATTGATGTTTTGCGCCACGCAGCTGCCGAATTTCTTTTTGATTTTTTCAGCTTCAACATGCGGTGCCCGCAATCCGATGGCAATGTCATTGGTCAAATTATTGCCACCCAGCGCCAGGACAAAAGTGTGCTTGATGTTGTTCTGGGTAAAGATCGCGAGATCCGTCGTCCCGCCGCCCAGGTCCAAAAGGGCAACGCCGAGCTCTTTTTCTTCATCGGTCAAAACGGCTTCGCCGGAAGCCAGCGATTCCAGCACAATATCGCAAACGTCCAGACCGGATCGGTTGGCGCATTTTACGATGTTATGGGCGGATGCCACTGCCCCGGTGACAATATGAATTTTGGCTTCCAAGCGCACGCCGGACATGCCCACCGGGTTTTGAATGCCGCGCTCATCATCCACCATATATTCTTGCGGCAGTACGTGAATGACCTCGCGGTCCATGGGTATAGCCACCGCCCGGGCGGCATCGATGACCCGATGCACATCTTGCTCGTTGATTTCATTGCCTTTGACCGCTACGATGCCGCGGCTGTTGAAGCCGGTGATGTGGCCACCGGCAATACCGGCATAGACAGCAGAAATCTCGCAGCCCGCCATCAGTTCTGCTTCTTCCACAGCCTTTTTGATGGATTCGACGGTCGATTCGATATTGACCACGACCCCTTTGCGCAAACCGATTGAGGGGTTGGTGCCGATGCCGATGATGTTGGCCGAGTCTCCGGATACTTCGCCGACGACTGAACAGATTTTGGTGGTTCCGATATCAAGACCGACGATAACATCTCCCTGCATTTCATACCTCCTTGTGGTCCTCACTTGGGATTTGAATAACTGGATTGACCACGATGCGGTTAACATTGTTGAGATCAATGCGATTGAAATCCGGAAAGCTCCGCCATTGCTTGCCGTAGGCCAAAATATTGGTGAACATGCGAAATTTGAGCGGATAGTTATGATACCCCAACACGACGGTTTTCATTTGTTTGAATACTTTGAGGGTAAGCCCAATTTCCCGATCCACCAGTATTTGCTTGATCTGACGATTGGAAAGGACACCGCGCACTTGTTTGCCCATCAGCAGCACCTGCATCACAGCCTCAAAGGGTCGCTTGAGCGATCCTTGCGTTTGAGCATAGCGTTGCGAAACCGTCGGTTGCGGTGCGGCAACAGGCGCTGATTTGTGGAATCTGCGAATATCACTAAATGCTAATCCGCTGACGAGCGGTAAATTGGCTGGATCTCCAGCGGTCCATTCCTTGAAAACCTGGCCATTTTCGTTGATCAGATATTGGCGATCCAATTCGACGATGGCCAATGGTGTGTGCTCGCGAATTCTGATATGAAGCCCGGCAGGGATCTCACGCCGAACCTCGGCCTCCATAATCCAGGGATGGGCCAGCAGACGTTTGCGAACCATTGCCAGATTGATCGACAGAGTATTGACCCCTGGTTTTACGGAAGCTGCCGCGATGATCTGCTCATGGCTCAGGCGCCGCCCGCCTTCTATTTTCAAGCGACTGGCTTTAAAATAGTCGCACTGGGTGATGACATCATGAACGAGCACAAAAAGGCAGCTGGTCGCCAACAGCCCGATAACACCGGTGATGACATAAAAACCGATGGCCAGTCGGCGCAAAAACGCGAATTGGCGTTTTTTCTTGGCGCCTTTACGGCGGTTTTTGCGTGGCGTTCGTCCCATAGTTATTTGTTGTCAGTTATTGGTTATTAGTTATTGGTTATTAGTTATTGGTTATCGGTTTGAGTATCAGAGACAAACATTCAGCAGATCGTATTTCTAATAACGAGTAACGAATAACCAATAACTCGCCTCTCAACCCCTTGAACCGTTGAATCCTGAACCGTTGAATCCGACTTTTAATTTTTTAAAAATTTTTCACCCACTTTCCACACATCTCCCGCCCCCAGGGTCAGCAGCACATCTCCCGGCTGCAGGGTTTGTTTCAAACAGGAAAGCGCAGCTTTAAACCCATCGGCATATAGAACTTCTTTGTGCCCGTGGGCCTTGATTTGTTCGCACAGATTTTGGGCGCTGACACCCTCGATTCTTTTTTCGCTGGCAGCATATATGGGCATCACCACCAGAACATCGGATTGATAAAAAGCCCGGCTGAACTCATCGAAAAGGGCCTGTGTCCGGCTGTACCGATGGGGCTGAAACACGACCACCTTGCGCTGATCCGGCCAGTTTTCTTCAATGGCCTCCAAAGTCACCTTAATCTCCGTCGGATGGTGCCCGTAGTCATCGATGACGGTGACACCCTTGGTCTCGCCTTTGACCTCCAGACGGCGCTGGACGCCTTCAACGGTTTCCAGGGCGGCTTTAATCTGATCGAAGCCGACATCGAGCTCGACACCGACGGCAATACTGGCCGTCGCATTATAGACATTGTGTATTCCGGGCAGGTTCAGATCGATGCTGCCCATTTTTTGACCGCGGTGGTAAACGGTAAATCGGCTTTTTTGCCGGCTGAATTCCACATCCCGGATCTGAAAATCCGCCTGGGAGCTCATCCCGTAGGTGGTATAGCGTTTTTTCAACTGGGGGATGAGTTCCTGAATGGGCTCATTATCCAGGCACAATACCGCCAAACCGTAAAACGGAATGCGATCTAAAAAGTTTAAAAATACGGTTTTGATTGCATCCAAATCCGCATAAAAATCAAGGTGTTCCTTGTCGATATTGGTTACCACGGCAATGGTGGGTGAAAATTTCAAAAATGAACCGTCGCTTTCATCTGCTTCGGCCACAATAAAATCGCCTTCACCCAGTACGGCATTGGAACCGATGCTTTTCAATTTGCCGCCAATCACCACCGTGGGATCCAGTCCGCCCTGGGCCAGTACCGAGGCAACTATCGAAGTGGTCGATGTCTTACCGTGAGCACCGGCAATCGCGATGCTGTATTTTAAGCGCATCAGTTCGGCCAGCATTTCAGCACGCGGGATGACCGGAATCGATGCTTGAACGGCTGACTGGACCTCGGGGTTGTCCGCATCAATGGCTGAGGAGACCACCA
Source organism: Desulfobacterales bacterium (assembly GCA_050124655.1). Classification (GTDB taxonomy): domain Bacteria; phylum Desulfobacterota; class Desulfobacteria; order Desulfobacterales; family JAHEIW01; genus JAHEIW01. The sequence goes on along the minus strand of JASFEV010000348.1, from coordinate 323 downwards.
CCACATCGGCCTCTTTGATATTCTCGGCCGCATGTCCTTTATATATGGTGCCGCCCAGCATTTTTAGACGGGCAGTGATGTCGGAACTTTGCAGGTCCGAGCCCGACACTTCATAGCCCAGATTCAGTAGCAACTCCGCAATACCGCTCATGCCGATACCACCGATGCCCACAAAATGAATATGGTATTTTTTTAAGTACATAATTTTGGGTTATCGTAATTGGGCGATGGGTGATGATAGGCTTATTTGGTTTTATCTTTCGCCTGGGTCGATCACGCCTCACCCAAAATTAATTGATAGCAATCATCCACGATGCGTTGAG
>JASFEV010000347.1:0-3955 GCA_050124655.1 Desulfobacterales bacterium | reverse complement strand
GGTATTCTGCAGTTACTGCTTCAGTTGCCGGTCATGACAGGGTACGGATTGAAATTTTGGCATAAAACAAAGATTTTTCACCCGGGCTTAAAGAAAATGAGTCGACTCATGCCGCCGGTGATAATCGGCGGCGCCGTTTACCAGATCAATGTACTGGTTGGAACGCTGCTGGGATCTTTTCTGCCCGAGGGTAGCGTCACTGTTTTATATTTTGCCGACCGACTGGTTCAATTTCCCCTGGGCATATTTGCGATTGCAGCGGCAACGGCTGTATTGCCGAGTCTTTCCCGTCAAGCAGCCTTGCAAGATCTTACAGCGTTGAAGGATACCTTTAGTTATGCCGTCAGATTGACGCTGTTTTTAACCATTCCATCCATGGTGGGCCTCATTATCTTGCGCAAGCCGATTATTACAGTGCTGTTTCAAAGAGGAGAATTCAGTTCGGATGCTGCACTGTTGACTGCTCAGGCACTTTTATACTATGCTATAGGTCTATGGGCTTTTTCGACCGTGCGGATCGTGGCAGCAACTTTTTTTGCGATCAAAGATACGCGTACACCCATGGTTATGGCAACGATTTCTATTTTTGCCAATATGGTGCTCGGAATCGTTTTGATGAAACCACTGGCCCATGGGGGACTTGCGTTGGCGACCTCGCTGGCTTCAGTATTAAACCTCATGTTGCTCGTAATCGCTCTGCGTAAAAAATTAGGCTCGCTGGGATGGCGGCGCATCACACAATCCGCATTAAAAACGCTGGGTAGTGCCACTGTAATGGGGGCGGCTGTCTGGCTTGCAGCGCAGGTTCTCCTGCCGGATGAGGGGGCTGCTTTTACCCAGCTGCTGGCAGGATTGCTGGCCTGTGTGGTTTGCGGGATAGTGGTTTTCGGAGTATGTTCTTATGGTAGCAAAAGCCCTGAGTTTGCCAATATGCTTGCTGAAATAAAAATAGGCCTCACCAAAAAACAAAGCATTCTTATCTCCCTTGCCGTCGCGCTCATGTTTTCACTGCTGTTTTTTATCATCTTCGGCGAGCATGGCTTCATTGATTTAAACGCGTTAAAGGCCGAAAAAGTTCAACTGAATGAAAAGAATGACCGGCTAACGCAAGAAAATTTTTCCCTGAGTGTCGAAATTGATCGCTTAAAGCATGACCCGCATTATATCGAAAATGTAGCACGCCAGGAGCTGGGTATGGTTGGCGAGAATGAACTGATTCTGAAACCCCAGCGCATGCCGAAACCCTGATCAAATATTTAGCGCATTCAGCGAATCCTTGCTTCGGGTTGGAGATGGAAAAAGAAACCGAATTTTATACGGCCACGATGGCTAAAGTATACTCAGAACAGGGCCACTGGGAAAAGGCGGCTGACATTTACCGCCATTTACTAAAGCAGGAACCCGGGCGGGATGATTATCTGGCGGCGTTGCGTAGCGCAGAGAGAAAAGCAAAGCAAAATCGTAATGATTCACTTGAGAATTTAGCTGCTTTGTTTCACCAGTGGTTTGACCTTATGCTTACGTATAAAAATTTACAAAAGCTGCGCAAACTGAATCGCTAACACCGCTTGGGTGATGCCAACAATTCTGCCAATATCGCTTCCTCTGGCTTTTTCATACCTCATTTTCGGATTCTGCTCATCGTTCGCAGGACAATCCGTTTTTTATTCTTTTTTTTCGGTGTTTTGGCCTGGATAGAAAATGGCTTTGACCTGCTGTTGCGGTTGGCTTTCAACTTTCATCTGCCCGCTTTTGCGATCGATGGTAATTTTTGATCCCGTCAAAATATTTTTCTTGCTCTTAATTGTGGAATCTTCTCCGATAAGAACGATAACCTGCGTTTCCAAGTCATATTCAAGGCGATCGGTTTTTGCTGTATATTTTCCAGTGTCGACGTGCACATTGTCGCTGGCGACCACTTGTTTTATGGATTCTTGACGAGTGGTTTGCTCACCGATGGCCACCGTAACCGTCTGATAAAAAATTTCAAGATGCTCTGATGTGATGATGAAGGCCCCTTGGCTGGCGTGCACATTGCCGATAAAATGCGCAACTTTTTGCTCATCATTGGTTATCAATTTATCCGCAACAATCTGAATCTGTTCGTCACCTGTAAGGTTGCCGTTTGCTTGTGACTGATCTCCGGCAATGGCCACAGTGGTCAAAACCATCGGGGTTAAGAAGATAAACATAACTTTAATTTTACGAATCCATCCCCGGCATAGGGCTGCCTTATGGTGATGATGTGTTTTCACGATTTCCCCTCATTCTGTATATTTCGAATCCGCCAATTCCGGGCGAACCCGTATAAGCGCTGACTGGCCCAGCCGAATCATTTGATGATTCTGAGTCGATGGGTTTGCCTCAACTGCAGCCATAATTCTTTTATGATGACTGCAGCCGCATCATCTTCGTTATGTAAAGGGTAGTCTGCAAATGTTAAACAGGATTCGATCAGTTCCTCATTGCCTGACCACAGACCAAATTTATCCAAAATGTATCTTCCTAAATAGGCATTCAGATTGATGAGTTCATCCTCTGCCATATTGGCGACGGTGGTCTTTTCTTTCAGAGGCAGTACGTCAATCAGAATCTGAATGGCTTCTTGAACGGTTTTGGGCTTTTTTTTGATGTTGTGATTGCTGTCCTCAAAGTGCACCGCATGCGGCTGGGCCGTATTCATCATTTCCAAATAGTGGACACTCTCAATCAGCTTGAACACCGCACTGTAAATTTGATCATCTTTACTGGCCCGTGGCCCGGCGACATTTAAAATGTCAATCTCATATTCGTCCAACCAGGAACGAATTAAAGTTGCGGCTTTAAAAGCTGGGGTTTTATTTAAATCAATATGCAACCAAGGGCGCTGGTGTTTAAGCGCCATCTTGCGCGTGTAGTCCGAACCTTCGTTCAAGTGACCATGGCTGATGATCAGGGTGCCATTAGAATCGATGACGTTTTGCTCTGTTCGCAGCCGATAGCTGCTGGTGGGCATTTCAGTTAATTTGTAGCTTCCAGGCAGAGGACCCTTTTCAGTTAAACGGCCTTTTGGGATCCAGCCACCGTGAGGAATACCCAGTTTCATGGCGGCATCCAGAGCCGCTTGGTCTGCACCGGTTTGGCCGCCTGAAATGATTTTCCGAATCATGTTATTTAATCTTCAATATTACCTGTTTTTTGGTATTCCCGTTGAATGCGTTTGAGCATATTGAAAAGCTCATCCTTGGAAAATATACCTTTTTCAATTAAGAGCTGGGCGATCGCATCCAGTTGCATGGAATTGGCCATCAAAAGATCTTGGATCGTCGAAATTTCATTTGTCTCACTGGCTTTGGTCGTAACGATACTGCCGTCTTCCAGGTCCTTTCTTCTATCTTTACCACTCCGCCTTTCCGGGCCATCATGCGGCGCAATAATCCATCTACGGTCTAATCCCGAGCGCCTATTTTTGTCTTCTTCAGAACTTGATTTTTTGGTTTTGGCCATAGGATAAGCTCCTTTATGATTGATGTTTAAAAGACTAAATCAAAGCATAATGGCTATATCAAATTTAGTAACAAAATTTAGCGGTCAAAAGATGAATGCTTTATAGTACAATTGTCCAGATGGGTCAAAGAAATAAAACAGCAAACGCTATTTTGGCAAACTGCTATTTGTCCTCTGGGGGCAATGGATTTGAATGCGCATATAAAAAAAAGGTCTAGACGATGTCTAAACCTTTTTGGCAGATTGGTAGCGGGGGGCGGATTCGAACCACCGACCTTCGGGTTATGAGCCCGACGAGCTACCAGACTGCTCCACCCCGCATCAAATTGTGTTCTAAAATTAAAATTATTAGTCATTTCTGCGGAATTAGTCAAGGGCTTTCTTTGCGTCGCTTAAGCGGTTGACCTGATTATTTATGACGTGGCGACACGGGCGATTTTACTAATTGGTTAATTTGTCGCTTCAGATG
>JASFEV010000346.1:0-3965 GCA_050124655.1 Desulfobacterales bacterium | reverse complement strand
CTCAAAAAAAACCATCAGATTCTTGACTTCAAGCATATCCAAATCCAAATAATTGGTATGGGATTGACACCAAAACCTATCTTAAAAATAGTAGATCACGTCCAAGAGCAAGACGCGAGCCGACGCGAAAGCGCAGCATACAGACAGTATGTGAGCATTTTAAGGAGACTCGCAACGAAGCTATGGGGCGTTAGATGCATTTTTAAGATAGGTTTTAAGCTTCTGCTCCGAGGTATGCCTTCTTAACAGCATCACTTTCCATGACGTCTGCGGCATTGCCCTCTGCAATTTTCTCACCGTAATTTAAAACGATGACGCGATCCGCTATCCGAAACAACTCTTTCAGACGGTGTTCGATCATAATAATGGTTTTACCTTCCATGCGCAGCCTTTCAATAATGGGAACTATGCTGGCCACTTCAGCCAGGCTCAGCCCCGAAAACAGCTCATCCAGGATGATCAAATCCGGTTGCAGCGCAATGGCTTTGGCCAGTTCCAGCCGTTTGAGATAGCCCTGGGGCAGCACACTGGCGCTTTTATAGGCCACAAACGCATCGCGTTCAAAGCCGACTTCTTCCAAAAGATCCAGAGCGACTGCATCCCGGTCACCGTATTTCCCGCCGATCAATTTTTTGACCCGCGGTGAATAGAGCGGAATGATCATGTTTTTATAAGCCGGCAACTGGTAGAAGGGTTTGACCATCTGGAAGGTGCGCGCAATCCCCATGCGGATAATTTTATAAGGCGGCAGGCCGCTGATATCTTTGCCGTTGTATATGATTTCGCCTTCGGTGGGCTTCACGAATCCGGTGATCAGATTTACAGCCGTTGTTTTACCCGAGCCATTAGGGCCGATCAGCCCTAAAAGCTCTCCCTGGGCTAGCTCAAAGCTCAAATCGCGTATAGCCTGCACCCCTCCGAAGTTTTTGTAGAGACCGGCAACCTGTAACAGGGAAGACGGGTTCATGCCTAAACCTCCACCCAGCGCTCGAACTGGTGATATTTGCGCTGAATATAGTGGAAGATGCCTTCCGGCAGGGCAACGATAAATACCACCAGAAAAAGCCCGTAGAACACGATGCGCAGCCCTCCGATACCACGCAGGATTTCCGAAAGCGGCACCAGAATAAAAGCGCCCAGAGTCGCTCCCGCCATGGTGCCGGGTCCACCCACTACCGCAGCCGCAATGGGCAGGATGGAATAATCCAGGGCAAAGACCGGCATACCGACAAACATATAGACATGGGTTGTGAACGCACCGGCAAAAGCACCAATCGCGCTGGCGATAAACAGGGCCTGCGCTTTAAACCAATATATATTGATGCCCGCGTTCATGACCGAGCGGTCGTTGTCGCTGATGCCCTTTAAGACCAGCCCGTAGTCGGATCCCATCATGCGGCGAAAGCCAAACAGGGCTACCAGCAGGGCACCGACAATCACATAGAGCTCGATCCACCTATTTGTCAGTGGGGTGATCCCGCTTAATCCTTCGGTGCCCCCGAAGATCTTGGTGGCTTCGACAATACGCACCAGCATCAGGGGAATGATGAGGGTCACCATGGAAAAATAAATGCCCCTCAACCGCAGTACGGGAAGCAAGACAAATGTGCAGATCAAGCCTCCCAGAATAGAGGCAACGGGGATGGTTAAATAGGGCGACCATCCGAAACTGTGATTCAAAACACCGGCGGCATAAGCACCCATTCCGAAAAATAGGGCCTGTCCCAGGGATATCATGCCGCTTTGTTCCAGAATATCCCAGCTGATGGCCAGTAATGCGAAGACGGCGACATTGAGTAACACCCGTTGCCAGTAAATGCCGAGTACCAGCGGCAGTACCAGGCATCCGACGATGGGGATCAATCTGGGCGCTGCCAGATAGAGCATTTCGCGCCAGGACGACAGGGCAAAAATATCACTCGCTCGGGCTTTAATGCCGCGATCGATGCGTTCTTTGCGCCTTTGTTCTGAATTTAATTCCCCATTCCGCATTCCGAACTCCACCTTCCCCTTTCCCATTCAATGTTCGATGTTGGACGTTCGATGTTCGACGTTCAAGGTTGCTAATTCCGCCTTCCGCCCTTCCCATTCCTCTAAATCCGTTCTTCCAGTTCCTTTTGTTTACCAAAGAGACCGGACGGTTTGATAGTCAACACAATCAGGATCGCTGCCAGACTGACAATCATGGTCCAGTGGGAACTGATATAGCTGTCTGTGAACCGTTCGGCAAAACCAATGACGAAACTGGCCACAATAACACCGCCGGTGCTGCCTAAACCACCGATGATACAAACAGCCAAGGCTTTGATCAGCACATCGTACCCCTCGCTGGGTGCTATGCTTCCCAGTGGAATGATGATGGTGGCTGCAATGGCAGCCAGGCCGGCACCAAATGATACGCTCAGGGTCGCGATCCGATCAGAATTTATACCCAGGCTCAGGGCTGTGCGTTCATCCTGGGCAATTCCTCTGAAAGCAAGTCCCAGCGATGTATGATGGGTAAAAAGCCACAGAAAAAAGACCAGTGCCACTCCGATGATAACGATCAGAATACGTTGCATGTCGATATAGGCGCCGAAAATAACAAAGCTGTGGTCGATAAATACGGGCAGGGTGTATTCAAAGCCCACAAATCCCAGGTAGCGGAATAATTCCAGTATGGCTAAACCAATACCAAAGGTTGCAATTACCTCGGAAAGCGCCTGGCCCCGCACCCGCAGCAACACAAAGCGGTACATCAGGGCCCCGCACACGGTGGTAATCAATATTGAGATGATAGCTGCGAGCAGAAACGGCAGCTCCAACAAGTTCAGGAGCATCCAGCTCAGATAGGCGGACATGATGTAAAGGGCACCATAGGCAAAATTAGCTACCCCGCTGATGCCGAACGTCAAATTAAAACCGATCGCCAATAACGCCAGGATGACGCTGTTAACCACAGCGTATATCACCGTGCCGATCAACATTAAACCAATTTCTCCAGATTCGCTATAAGAATTAGAAATAATTAATATTATTATTGCTACACAAAACAGCTTAATTGCCGGTAGGAATACATTTGGCGCAATGAACGGTTTGCGTTCATTGCGCCACTATGTTTGCAATGATATCGATTAATCGTTCAATCTTGCTCAGCATGAGCACGTGATGATTACATTGCCTATTTCAGTGATTTCAGCCCGGGCGGCAGCTTAATTTTGGCCTCGGCAACGGATGCCGGGAACACGATTTTGCGCTGCCCGTCTTCTGTCCACTGAAATACCAAACCAATGGCGTTTTCACTGGGGTCTGTACCGTAAATAGCCTGGTTGCCCTCGTCATATCGAACGCGTCCCATGACACCCTTGCGGTCTGTTTTTTTCAATTCCGCTACAATGGCGTCGGGATCCAGACTGCCGGCACGCTCAATCGCCTCTGCCAGAATATAGACCGATTCGTAAGCAGGTGCAACGCCGTGGCCGCCCTGGATGGGTTTGCCAAAGGTGCTTTTATATTTACTCTCCTAAAAATCCTGGGAGGCAGGCACTTTAGGAGAGTAAATAGCGCTGCCCAGCTCAAAGATGCTGTTCATGGCGCCGCCGATTTTACCATCAAACGTTTTCCAGGCTTCCGATCCGGCCAGCGGTGAGATGAATCCGGCCATCAAGGCCGGGACTTTCATGGATTTCCATTGTTTTACCAGAATTCCGCTCCGGGGCATGTCAAATATGGGCATAATGACCTGAGCACCTTGGGCGCGCGCTTTCATCAGGGCCGATGAAAAATCGGAGGTGCCGGTTGGATACGCTTCCATGCCCAAAATCTCCCAGCCGGCTTTGTCAAAATATACTTTCTTGACGAATCCTGCTGTTGCGCGGGCCCAGGCGACATCCTGGTGCATGACGAAAACTTTATTGAATCCGAATTCCTTATTGATCAAAGCCATGTTGCCGGCCAGATATTTTACCAGATGCACGGCATTCAGG
>JASFEV010000345.1:0-4020 GCA_050124655.1 Desulfobacterales bacterium | reverse complement strand
TTTGTTCACCTGCGGAACTATCGATAAAACACTTACTACATATCACTATCCTATTGTAATTATTTCACATTGTGATATTGTTTTCATATCACAAGTGGTAAAATTGCACCGTTTGGTTAATTTCCGCGGTTGTATATTCGCTATACGAAATCCACGCTTTGGCTCAATTGTGAAAGTCAGCTAAGTTTCGGTCATCACATAGCACCTTCCAGCAACACAGCTAAACATTTCGGGTCTCTCAATTTCCGGCTTGGACACCACTTTCAAAAATCCTGAGGTTGCAAAATAGGAACGGCTTGCGTATGGTTGTATTTAGGCGTTTGAAAATCATCGTTCTTTGATTCGTCGGCTATCTGTCCATCAGATGCAGGGGAAAGCCCATGACACACCTTACAAAGCAGGAGAGGCTAAAAAGAGCAGCTGGTGTTATCTGCAAACAGGGGTTGGTTCAGTTTCAGGTGAGTGATACGGCGATTGCCATCGTCGCGTCCGTTGTAGGAGACAATGAGGATGAACTTGACCTGATATATGCATTCCGCGAAAAGCCTTCTCAAACAACAGAGCAACTCATGGAATCGAGTGGATTTTCAATGCAAAAAGTCGAGCAGCTGGCAACCCGCCTTGCAAAGAAAGGGCTTATTTTCAATCAGCCCAGCTCCGCCGGTATCATGGTCTATCGGCTTTTGCCGTTCATGCTGGTGGGGGTGATGGAGTACAAATTCATGGTGGAACTGACCGGTAGCCAGGAGGAGAGGAATCTCGCCAAGTTGTTCGAAACCTTATTAGAAGAGCTCCGCGATCAGATTCAGGACAATTATGATGCGCTTTCGCCTTTGTTCAACACTGCCCCAGCCGTAGACCGGACCGTACCCACCCGGCTAACCGAAGACGGAAAACCGATTCAGATCATACCGATCAACAAGAGACTGGAAGCGGCCGAAGAATTCGTTCTTCCCAGTCAGACCGTTGAAGAGATTATCGGCAAATTTGACGATATTGCCGTTGGTTATTGTTTTTGCCGCCAGCGGCGTAGTCTGTTAGGTGATCCCTGCAGCACCGATGCACCGACATTCAACTGCTTTACATTCGGCAAATCCGCACGCCATACGATTGCTCAGGGATTTGCCAAAAAAGTCAGCAGGGAAGAAGCCCTTAAAATTATGAAAGAGGCAGAAGACACCGGATTGATTCATAAGGCTTTTCACCCGGGATCCAAGGAATCAAAGCCGGAAACGAGCATCTGTAACTGCTGTAAGGATTGTTGCGATACCCTGGAGCTCTGGCGAAGCGGAACCCTGCCCCTGATCAATTCGACTTACCATCTTTCCGTTATCAATGAAGAATCCTGTACAGGTTGCGGCACTTGCGTAGAGTGGTGCCCTACGGATGCCATTGTTTTGAATGATGAGGGATTGGCGCAGCGTGATGAAAGTGCCTGCCTGGGTTGCGGGGTGTGCTCCCGGTTTTGTCCGGAAGAGGCCATTTCGCTCAAAGAGGGTTTACGACGCGTATTTATCATGCCGCCGCGATTACGGAAATCGTGAAAGGTATCGCCGGTAAAATTTTAAACCCTTTATGGTTTCAACCGTTTTAAGCCCTTAAAGATCAGGGTGTTTTCAATATGAAGATCACCAGACGAGATTTCATCAGAAATACGCTCCTGTGGGGCGGCTCCCTGGTTTTCGCCCCGTACCCCGTTTATGCCTCAGAGCAGACGGAACAGCAAGAATATCCGGGTTATGCAAAGCTGGAAAGCGACGGTAAGCTGGCAGAAAGAGTCGAAGAAGCCTACGCGTTTTTTGAGGAATGCCGGCTTTGCCCGCGGGAATGCGGCGTGAATCGGCTGGACGGGGAGAAGGGATTTTGTAGAGCGCCGCTCAAAGTGATGGTTTACACCGCTCAGCCCCATTTTGGCGAAGAGCTGTCATTGGTCGGCCAACACGGATCCGGCACGATTTTCTTTTCCAATTGTAATCTGCGCTGCGTCTTTTGTCAGAACTGGCCAATTTCTATAAGGGGAGAAGGCCGGGCAATTGAAGATGAAGGTCTGGCACAATTGATGATGTTCCTGCAGGAAATTGGCTGCCATAATATCAACCTGGTTACTCCAACCCATGTGATGCCCAATATCCTGAAAGCCACCCGACTGGCATTTAAAAAGGGACTTCGGATTCCGCTGGTGTTCAACACCAGCGGATATGAGCGGGTGGAGATTATCAAGCTATTAGACGGCATCGTGGATATTTACCTGCCGGATATCAAATACATGGATCCGGATATGGCAGCCAAATACTCATCGGGTGCCCGGGATTACCCGAAAATGGCAACGGCGGCGGTGTTCGAAATGAACCGGCAGGTGGGTGTTCATCAGGTGGACAAGCGCGGAATTGCCCGCAGGGGATTGATGATTCGCCATCTGGTGATGCCCAATCGCGTTGCGGGCACGCAAAAATTTGCCAAATGGGTGGCGGATAACCTTCCCCGGCACACTTACGTTAATATTATGTCGCAATATCATGTGGATTACAAAGCATATGAGTACCCTGACATTGCCCGGGGAATCACTATGCCGGAATTTTTAGAAGCCATGGACTGGGCTGAAAAATACGGACTGACCGGTCTGGATCCCAGATCTGTCAGGGTCAGGGAGCTCTACAAAAAATCCAAATAGAAGCTATCTTAAAAATGCTTCAGACTTGAATTGGTTGAGCCCGTTACCCGTTAGCCCGTTAGCCGGTTAAAAAAACAAATTTAGCGGTTTTCCGCTTTTTACGGGCTCAATCCGCCGGAGGCGGACTCAACGGGCCAACCTGAAAGCGTGATCTACTATTTTTGAGATAGCTTCCAGTCTTTCAACAACAAAATAGAAGTTGGCACGAGGAGTCGCTGGTGATAGAGCCGATAACGCGCCGTAAATTTCTTGGACGCTGCGGGCGCAGCCTGGCTGTCTGTGCAAGCTCCGCTCTTTTTCCTTTATGCAACGCATCGCGTCCCGCCCGGGCGGCGGCGATAGAGAAAGGATATATTGGGCGCAAACTGTCTCCTTATTTTACGCAGCTAAATGATCAGATCGTGCGCTGTACGCTTTGCCCCCACGGGTGTGAGGTGGGACCCGGAGAGCGCGGGCTTTGCGAGGTGCGCGAAAACATCGATGGGCAATATTACTCCCTGGTTTATGCCAACCCCTGTGCGGTTCATATCGACCCGATCGAAAAGAAACCCTTCTATCATGTGCTGCCCGCAAGCCGCGCCTTTTCAATTGCCACGGCTGGCTGCAATTTTGACTGCAAATTTTGCCAAAACTGGGAAATTTCACAGGTGCGACCGGATGACACTTACAATTACAGACTTTCGCCGGATCAGGTCATATCGAGCGCACTTGAATACAAAAGCCAGGCGATTGCTTCAACATATGTGGAGCCGGTTATCTTCATCGAGTACATGCTGGAAATCGGCCGCCTCGCCAAATCCCGGCCGCTTTTAAAAGTTATGCATTCCAATGGATTCATCAACGCAAAGCCGCTTGAAGATCTGTGCGAGGTGCTGGATGCCGCCTGTATTGATTTGAAGGGGTTTACCGAGGACTTTTATCAAACCATGGCCGAAGGCAGTCTTGGGCCGGTGTTAAATACGTTAAGGTCTCTCAAATCCCGAAGTGTCCATACCGAGATTGTCAACCTAGTGGTCCCGGGAAAAAACGACGACCCCAAGCAGGTTCGCGCCATGTGCCAATGGATTTATAAAGAGCTGGGGCCGGACACGCCGCTGCATTTTAGCCGCTTTTATCCGCGCTACAGGCTCAAAAGTATTCCGCCGACACCGGTATCAACCCTTGAAAAGGCCAGGCAAATGGCCATGGATGAGGGCCTTCATTTTGTCTATGTGGGCAATGTGCCCGAGCATCCCGGCGGACACACCTACTGCCCAAACTGCCGGAAAATTCTGATCCGCCGCATCGGCTATCGCGTAAAAGTGCTGGGCTTAAATGCCGGTAAATGTCAATCCTGTGGCTGCGCCATC
>JASFEV010000344.1:0-4072 GCA_050124655.1 Desulfobacterales bacterium | reverse complement strand
AATGAGAGATGATCTGGTCACAGATGCATCGCTGATTAAGATTATTGAAAACATGTTGGCGGATAACCCGAACATCTAAAATCCACATTATCTGAACATCTAAAATTCGCTTTACAGAACCTGGATTGTTAAATCATTTCTGCACCGGCTTCTTCAACTCGAGGTTTAGGTGTCTTCCCGTGCTAATGGTTTCTAATTCCAAAGTTTACAATGGATCTATACGGTTTTAAATTGTATAATAAACACGTTGAATCGGCTCAGTGGCAAATCTATTAGCTCCGATCCATTCACACATCTATAAACACACACGCGCTGCCCCCGGTGGGTCAAATCAATCGGGCAACCTTTGAGAATGCCAAAATCGTGGGGGGTGGTGTCCACGTATTTTTGAAGCTGAATTGAGGAAGGAAATATGGCCAACGTAGAGCGGGAAAATTTAATCTACCGCGGATTGCTGCAATCCGACGACGGCATCATCACAAAAATCGTAGATTCTAATACCAAGGCGATTACGTTTCAAACGACCTTCGGTCTAAACGATCAGCTCATTGAGCGGCTCAAAAATCAATCCGAAGATACTGTCTTCAGTGAACGCTCCAGAATCGCACGGCTGGGTGTCCAAATCAAATGCGAACCACCATCAGCCGATGCGCTCGCAGGAGATCGAGTCACCCTCAATCAGGTTGCCTCCCCGGTGATTCCGGGTTATCCCGGGCTCAAGGCGTTGCGTGAGTTTATCACACTGGGTCTACCGGTCGGTCGACTGGTATTTTGCGATCCTGAAGCGCTTTTGACCTCTGATGAAGTTCTGGAAGCCATCGAGCGCTCACAGCTCAAATTACCGGCGTCCACCACGATTTCGGCCGACGGCCGGATTGTCATTGCGCCCCACAAAGTCATCTGCGAACTAAAGGAGCCCCTCGACCAGGAAGCGCTGGGGCGCATATTGCTGCGCGAAGACGGACGCGAGCTTTTAAACCGCTACCAGGTGCGCAAATCGGTTCCAGCCCTTAATATCGCTCCCGGAAAAGGCGCGGTGACGACCTGCTCCATGTATCTCAATGAGCATTACGTTGTATTGCAAAGCGGTTTTGAGCTGGGTCGGAATTTACCGGCAACCGTCCTGGATCCCATTAAGACCCGCGGCATTCGTATATATCTTGAAATCGTCAACCACACCCGCCATCCTATTGTGAATCCGTTGATTAGCGCCAAAGTCTACAATGCAGCAAAATCCAAAAACAGCGTGCATCCGAAAAAAAACACCGGTAATGGTTCTTTTTTTAGCTACCGGCAAATGCGCGAGTTGGAAAAAAGATTTGCATCCCCCAAGCCCAACAGCTGTCATTATCTGGACAAACCGGTTGCGCTTGTTGAAGGCAAAAAGAGTGCTATCAAAAACGCGCGCATCTTTGTGAACGGCCCCGACAAAACCTGTGAAGCAAGCCGGGCGTTGTGTGCCGTTGCGCGGCGGGACTTTTCGCCAACCAGTGAATGCAGCCACGAATATGCCACATCCAAGCTTGCTGAAGCTTTCAAGAATTCCCCGGGTGTTCTGGTCGTCAAGTATTTTCCGAATTTGATCGAACACCGCGATATCATCAATTTGGCCTGCGACGGAAAAATTAAAGCGCTTTATTTTTTTGAACCGTCCTGTGAACACGGACCGTTCCTTTCCCAGCTGGATCACAATCGCCTGCAGGAATACGATGCCTTCGGAATCGAAGTCTATTGGGTATCCGGATTGAACGGTTGCTTGATGGTTCACACGATGCGCGACGGCCTGGGCTATTTTGTCCTGCCCGAGCGGTTGGCCGATTTTCATAAGTCGATGCTGTTTGCCTTTTATGGCTCCAACATGCGGCTTTCAAAAGAAGGCCAAGGGCGTCTGGGGGATCTCATGGATGCCCTGATTGCATTCTGGGGCCAGAGTATCGGCATTGTTACCGGGGGCGGCAGCGGGGTCATGGAGCAGGCCAATACGTTGGCGCGAAACCGCGGCATTTTATCCGGTGCCAATTTTTTGGATATTACCGATCAAGCCTTGACCACCGATGTCGATTTTTGCCAGGTTTTTCAGGCCACCTGTCGCCACAGCCGGCAAAAATGGTTTGAGGTGGCATCTTTTCCTATCTTTAATGTCGGTGGCCTGGGATCACTTGAAGAACTGGGCATTACACTGTGCAATATGAAGCTTTCCATTCTGGAACAGGTTCCGGTGATCCTATTTGATACCGAAAGCCGTAAAGGGTATTGGAATGGTATCGCCCAGCAAATCCACGAAATGATCGATCATGGGCGGGCACCCGCATGGATTCAGGATAGTATTGTGATCACCGATGATCCTGAAGAGGTTATTGACGCGTATCGGACCCGTCTTCAACTCTTCTAAAACCCATCTAAAAAAGCGCGTCTAAGCGCCCATGGCTGTGTTGCGATTCGCCTCAAAATGCTCACATACTATCGTGTATGCTCCGCTTTTTCGCCGAACCGCGCCTTGCCATGAACTCTTATCCACATTTTTTTAGATGGGTTTAAGTTTCTGTTTTCTGGCACAGCTGTTTAGCTTTAGGCAGGTTTTGTGTTAGGATTTTTCAAATGGGGCTTAAAAATCTGTGACCCCAAAACACCTCAGTCTAAATAAGATCTAATGCGAAATCCCGCCTTGCGACCGGCCTTTGGGCGTGATCACCTATTTTTAAGACAACTTTAAGTCAAATGTTCCTATCCGGAAATGGCCCTTTTTCCGCTAAGCTGTGTTCTCCGCAGATTTGTGCCTCAACGTACTTTAAGTACGCCTCGACACAAATCTTTGTGCGGCCGTGCTTAGCGAAAAAAATCCTCATTTCCGGATAGGAAACTCATAATTCAATAAGGCTGAGCCAGATCGTACAGATTTGTTTCTTACGCTGCCAATCCTAAATGTAAAATCAGATTTCGATCCGATTTTTAACAGGCTCAACCGGCTCAACGGGCGCAACCGGCTCAACGGGTTAAACCGGCTCAACGGGCTAAACCAATTGAATATCTGAGTCGGGTCTAGAATTTCTGGAGGAGGATATTCAATTCTCGAGCTTGTAGCGGATTCTGAGGATGCCGTCATCAAAAGCCGTGGAGGTAATCTTAAATTTGCCGATTTCGGCGGTGGATGTGACATGCGGTCCAATGCAGGGACAGTGGTCGTAATCACCGATACTGACAATCCGGATCCTGTCTCCGGCATTAGCGGGCAGTTTATCGACATTGAATTGGTCCTCGGCCGCCGATCGGGCTACAAAGTGTTCCTTGACGGGCAAATTGGATTCGATAGTTTGATTGACACGTGTTTGGATTTCTTCGATTTCAGTCGGGCTTAAGGCTTTGTTGAAATGGTAATCACATTTTGATTTTTTGCGCTCGATGTGCGCGTTGAAGCAGCGGCCGCATTGATACATGCGATCCATCGTCTGGTTCAAAATATGCTCGGCTGAATGCATTCGGGGGTCATATTTTTTCATCTGATCAGAACCTCATTTTGCCTAAATCTTGCATGAAAATTAATGTGATACTACAATTGCTTCTACAGACAACATATTCGTAAATTAGAGAACTACAACAAATTACCCGTTAGAAATAATGGATAAAGATCATTTTATCACATTAATTTTCACCCTTTGGGCTTCGCTTTCAGCTTCCGACTTCGCTCTTCGAGCTACGACGGGACAAGACGCCCCAACAAGCCGGGCGCGCCGGAAACTTCCATCTGCTGCGTTATTAAGGCCGAGGCATAGTTGACTATAGCCTCGGCCTTAAATGCCTTGCATATGAAAGCCTCCGACTCGTGCAAGATTCAGGCTTGGATAAAACCGCGAGCGTACAGCCCTTTAAAAAAAAGCTCCGCTCGGCGCAAATTTTGTCATTTATTTCTTGAACAGTACACTCTGTTGTGGTTGCGGCTTATTGCTTGTGGCTGTTATTCTTCCGGCTGCTCACCTGCACGCCTTTTATATTAATTGATTTTAGGCCGGCAAGAAATTTTTTGCTTAATTCCAGTGAGGCTTCATGTGCGTAAACCTCTCCCTGCGGGCTGATC
>JASFEV010000343.1:0-4085 GCA_050124655.1 Desulfobacterales bacterium | reverse complement strand
CGTTGAAAAAAGTTCGCAAAAAAGCATTGGATCGTGTTGAAAAAGAAGTCATTTCCTACGTTCTTGAAAAAACTGGCTGGAATCGAAGCAAAGCTGCCAAAATCCTCAATATCAGTTATAAAACCCTGCTTTACAAAATCAAAGACCTTGGCATCGAACAGCCACCGGATGTGAGCGATTAAATTTCTGAGGTGTCAGGTCTCCAGTCTATCGAGCTACGCCGCAGCAGGCGGATGTCAGCTCATATTGCTTCTGGCTACTCGCTTCTTGCTACTGGCAAGATCCTGTGAACAGTGATTGATAGCCAGCTGCCAGCAGCCAGAGACCAGTAGCCAGAATGCAACGCGCAACCCTGCTGGCCCTCCGGCTTGTCCCGTCGACTTGTCGCGGCGAAGCTTGCGAAAGCGAAGTCGGAAGCTTTGAAGGCGAAGGAGGGAACTCTTGAACCTCTAAAAATTTGAACCCCGAACCCGTAAATGTATTTTTTTCCACATCTTTGGGTAAACCAATTCCCATTTAGGCAGATAGGGAAATACTCAGCCTCGTCATATGCACATCAGAACCGTAGCGTTTTGTATCTATCCTTTTGATCTTGCTATAAATCCAAACGCTGTCACTGGCAGCCACATTTTTCATGTCAAAATCAAGTTACATGGAATAAAAATTGCTTATCCTGTATAACAGCATCCAGACGTTGAATTGCGACACACCCACAAACAAGCGCTTAGTTATAAATAAGATCAGCGCTCACGACCAATCGGTTGCGATAAGCGAACATAATACAGTTGAAATGAAATAGGCAGATGGCAAGACGAATTGCGATTGATATACGGTCGTGTGCGAAACACTGTCGGATATCCGCCAGTAAATGAGGTTGCAAGAAACCTGATCAAATTTAAAAAGCGGATTGAATGTTGCTTTATCACCCATATTGCAAATGGATTCTCAAATGGGAAATACGATGAACGAACAAAAACAAAACCTCACTTCGACCGACAATGGCGGAAGACGTTCCGGGGGGGATCGTCGGATCTACTCTTATACTATGCATTTCCCAGAAAGGCGCAGTGGAAACGATCGACGTAAAGGCAAAGATCGCCGCAGAACACCGCGCTATAAAATCCCCTCAGATTAGATCTAAAACTTTCAGAATCTGAAATTTTAATGCTACATAAATTGTAAAAACGGCTACGGTTGTTGGGCGCATTGATCTGTAGCACCATGCGGGCGATACCAACGGCAGATTATTATAAAAATGCCCTATTTTCCGAATATAATGGCACTATTCTTGGGGGGGCATCCGGAATCCTGCTAAAGGCGTATTCGACCGAACTCTTGAATCTTGCAACGCACTGGAATTAGTCCATTTTTGGCAGAGCGTTAATTGTTGACAAAAAACACATTTTATGAATTAATTGATGTAGTTATTTATTTTTCGTCAAGAATTGATGCAATCTAATCCAAGGCACACAAACAATATTGGCACGACGGATCCGCAAGTAGTCGAGCTGATCTAGCATTCGGTCCTATAGAAAAGCGCGGCTGCACTGCAGGGTGTTTTTTTGCCATGCGCAGAAGTGGAATCAAGTGTGCCTTTTTCGTTGCATATTTTCCAAAATGGGCGCCATGGGTCGGCTTAATTCATCCGCATAGGGTCGGCCGTTACTCATGGCGATATTGAGAAATTGTTCGATTAACGCAGGCCGCAACCCATTGCGACAAAAAGAGTATACGAGATACACCCGCATTTATTCTTCAGGGGAGAGCAGCTTTGGCCAAACAGGATGAAATTTCTTCAACTGAGAGACTTCTCGAGCTGATCCGCACCGATAGCGACGCCGATACAGAAGACGCCGATAAACCATCACGCAAGCATGCCAGTGGCCTAAAATCCTTTGCTCGCAGCAGCATTTCATTTAGAAAAAACGTCACCATTGGTGTCGACATCGGCTATGATGATCTGAAACTGGTAAAGCTGCGGCGTTTATCGGATCGCAGCCATGAACTACTCGAATATGCCCGGGTACCGTTTGATCCAGAAGTTCCTAGAGAAAGCCCGGATTTCCATCGGTTCTTGAAACCCACTCTGGCGGAATTCTGCGGATCGGACAGAAACGCCGACATGTGGTGCACCATCTCTTCGGCCCGGGTGGAGACGCGTCAATTCAGAATCCCTAAAGTTGCCGCCCGGCAGGTTCACAATGCCATCTATTGGACATACCAGCGAGAATCCGCTTTTGATGAAGAAGAAAAACTATTTGATTTTGAAATCCTGGGCGAGGTGAAGGACGATCAGCCCGTTAAATTAGATGTTCTTGCCTATACCGTGCCGCGCAATGAAGTTGAGGCTTTGAGGGATATGTTTGCTCGAGCGGGATTTCCTTTATCCGGCATATCAATTGTCCCTTTTGCCTTTCAAACCCTGATGCGTTCGCGGAGAGTAGAGACCATCGATGAATATGTCGCTAGCCTATACATCGGGCGCGACTGGTCGCGGATTGATATTTTTCGTGAGGGTAACTTAACGCTTTCACGGGGCATTAAGGCCGGCGTCAGAACGATGATGGAAGCCCTGCAGAAAGAAATCGAGGGCACTCGCAAAGGTCTTTCTTTGGTCAAATCGCCCAATGAAGACGTGGGCCGCATTCGGGCTGTAAAGAAAAAATTGAGGCTTGATCTGAAATCGGCCCAACAGTATTTCTTTGGCCACTTTGATTCGTCGGGCGATGGTGATGCGCAAAGGCAGCAGCTGGACCTTGATGAAAATAAGGTATTTCAAATGATCCAGCCGGCCCTGGAGCGACTCGTTCGGCAGTTGGAGCGCACCATCCGTCATTACGCCCTAAACTTTGAAAATGCAAAAATCGGCAAGATATACATCTCCAGCGGTGCAACCCCCCATCAACGGATCCTGACCTATATTGGTGAAGAACTGGGCATGCCCACTGAGGTATTGAACCCGTTTCAGACCAGTTCCAACTTTCTGCCCTTGGTACCGATTCCGGATTCCGTATCCGAACAAAGTTCCTTTGCACCGGCGATGGGTATGGGTTTGGCGGATAATTCAAGAACGCCCAATTTCTTATTCACCTATAAGGACAAACGCAAAGCCGACCGCAATCGGTTGATCAATCGCGCGGTGTTTGCGGTCTTTGCACTCCTGATGATCGTCTGCGTCGGATTTTCGTTCTGGCAAGAACGGATCCTTCAGGAAAAAGAGACTAAAAAACGGCAATTGACCCAACATCTGGAACAATACAATCTGCGGGTCGATCAAAACCTAATTCTTAAATTGGTTGAACAGATTCGCCAGAAAAACAAATCCGATAAGGAAATCGGTCAAAAATATTTAAATCTTGCGGTGATCAGTGAGGTCGTGGACCTGACGCCCCCCAACGTTCGATTGTTGAGCATATCGACGCGGCTGGGACCTTTGCAGAAAAAGGCGCCGCCAGAAGACGCCAAAAAGACTAAAGCAAGCCCACCGAAGGCATCAAAGGTGCTGATTATAGAAGGGATCGTGCAAGGTGATCGCCTTACGCTAGAATCGACCCTGGCAGGATATTTGATGGAGCTGAAAAATTCGCCGCTGTTTGATCAACCGGACATCAGCACCAAATCATTTGAATATTCAGGAAACAATCAGGTCTTGCGATTTAAGGCCCAATTAAATTTGGTTTAAATAGCCGCCAGACAATTCATGCAAAGAAGAATAACAAATGGCAAATAGAATTTCGAAAAACCCGTTAGCCCAAAGTTTGATGATTCTCATTATTTGCATCGTGGGAATACTGACCTTTATTCTGCTGATTATTTTGCCGTCCGATAAAGCAGCCGATGAATTGGACAAAGAAATCAAAATATTGGACACCCGCATTGAAGAACAGCGAATTTTGACACCCGTGTTCCATAGCCTGCTCAAACGCTCAAAAATGGCACCGCCATCGGATCTACCCGTGCCTGAAAAATCAAAATTAACCCATGGCGATGTCAATACTATTTCAAACGTTTTTCAGGATATCGCAGCACGTCATAGCTTAACACTTGAAGATGTTAAAACCGATGTCACTTCCATGATGGAGGAT
>JASFEV010000342.1:0-4091 GCA_050124655.1 Desulfobacterales bacterium | reverse complement strand
ATTCAAAAAAAGAATAGAAGAAAATAATGCTTAGACGCGATCACATCCTGATTACCGGATTTCCGGGATCGGGCAAGACGACCCTTTTTCGGCGGCTGGTGGATGAATTGCAACACCTGAACCCGGCCGGTTTTTACACCGCCGAAATCCGTGAGGGCAAATCGCGCCGGGGCTTCGAACTTTGCAGCCTGGATGGTCGCACCGGTACGCTGGCGCATGTGGACTTGCGCACCGGCTATCGGGTGGGAAAATATGGCGTTGACGTCAACGGCTTTGAGGCTTTCTTGGCAGAACTGCCGTTATGGGCGCCGCAGACCGGTCTGGTGATGATCGATGAAATCGGTAAGATGGAATGTTTATCGGATCGCTTTATCGAAATAATAAAGTCCGTATTCGATTCCGACAGGCGCTTGGTGGCAACCATCGCCCAGAAAGGCGGCGGCCTTATTGCTCAGTTGAAGAAACGAACGGATGTACGGCTCTTTGTGTTGACGCGGGAGAATCAGGACAAAATTTTTATAAAAGTTCGTTCTTTCCTACAGGAACCAGATTAATAATATCGATTAGGGTTTCAGATTTTTTGCTCCTGGCTTCTCGCTTCTTGCTTCTGGCTGACCTTCAGACGAAAAGCCAGCAGCCAGCCGCCGGTAGACTGAGGCTTTAACATTTGAACCTCTGACCCTGAACCTTACTTGAGCTTGAACACCTGCTCGAACCAGCGCAGCGATTCGTTATCGGTAATTTGGAGTCGCTTGGCAACTGCTGGAGAGAAAATGGCAAATGTCCCGGTGGCTTTGGCACAGCACTCATCGTCGGCATTAAAAATGCTGCCTTCCATTAAGGCCTCGCGCCGGCTGATTTTATCCAGCACCCTGCCTTGAACCTTAAGGGGATTTGCGACATATACCGGTTTAATGAAATCAATGGAGATCGATTTTGTCATCGGGACCTGTTTGAGCAGATGGATGGTGGCCCAGCTCATGATTTCATCCAAAATCGTGCCCAGGACGCCACCGTGGACCAGATTGTTCCAGCCACACAGGTGTTGGGGGACGGTGACAGTTGAGGTCACGCTTGTTTCGTCAGCCCAAAAAGTCATCTGCAGGCCGGAAGGATTGGTGGGGCTGCAACCGAAACAATTGTGACCCCGATTGTTGGGCAGCTGTTTATAGGCGGTCTTTTTAGAATCCATTCAGGTCGGGTTAGCGGTAAATTTTTTCGAATAGCATTTCCGCAAGTTCATCATCCAATTTTTTTAAAATTTTATATTCATCCAAGGCGGCAGCCTTATCTCCCTGCCGTAAAAAGGCCTGGCCCATGGCCAAATGCGCGGGCGCAAAATCCGGATTAACCCGAATGGCCTTTTTGTAAGCCTTCATTTCGTCTTCGACGTTGCCAAGCTCGCCGTACACCACGCCCAGATTGAATATGGCCTCGGGAAATTCGGGTTGAATGTCAATTGCTTTTTGATAGGCCATGGCGGCCAGTTCGTAACGGCCGAGTTTGGTATAAGTGACCCCGATGTTGTAATACGCCTTTTGCGCCTGGGGATTTATGCGAATAACACTTTCAAAAGCCTGCCGGCCTTCATCATACCGGCCCATCTTATTGAGAAGCATACCGAGGTTAAAGTAGGCGGCTTCAAATTTTGGGTTTAATGCGACCACCTGCTGGTAGGATGCAATGGCCTCATCGTAGCGACCGATGTGGCTGTAATAATTTCCGAGATGATAATGGGACATTTCATTGGCCGGGTTTGTCTTGATGGCCTGCTTGTAGGCCGCGATGGCTTCGTTATGCGAATTTTTACCGGCATAACAATAACCCAGGCCGTACCAGGCGGTGGTGCTGCCGGGATCATTTTCGGTAGCCAATTTAAAATACTGCAGCGCCTTTTGATCCTGGCCGTTTATCGAAAGACTGTATCCTTTGCGGCATAGTTCGGCCGCCAGACGCGGCTTTTGGTCGCTGCTGCTGAACGTCCATTCCGACAGTGATTGGGCGGTGGCCTTGATTTTTAGATTGCGTATCGATTTGCTCGATACCGCAAAATTTAGATTTTGGCCCTGCAAAAATTGAAAGCTGGCCACGCCCACCACTTTGCCTTTCATGTTTACGACCGGGCTGCCACTTGAGCCCGGAGATATAGGGGCCGACATTTGAAAGAAGGTTCCCAGGCCGGGGATTTCGCGCACCGAGGAAACGATCCCATCACTGACCGATTGCTCCAATCCCATGGGACTTCCCACGACCACCACCTGCTCGGCAACGGGGGGGACCTCGTCGCTCACCGTCAGCCAGCGTATCTTTTCCGAAGGGATATCGACGCTAACCTTGATCAGATCGGTTTCTTGGTTCTCAGCCACAATCGTTCTGATACGGTAGGTGCTTCCATCGGCGGTTCTGATTTCAGCGCCGAATTTTCCGATGAGCACATGGTGATTGGTTATTAAATGACCATATTTGTTAACAAAAAAGCCGGTCCCGATATTGGCCACATTGTTGTTGACATCATAGGCGACAACCGTGGCTACCGCCGGCTGAATGGACTTCACCAATTCGGTCAAATTGGCGGCTGAGACCGTAACCGAAGAGGTCGCAACGATGACAGCAGTTAAAACAAGCGTTTGTATATTCAATTTCATCGGTTTTCCGTTTCTTCCATAAATGACACGGTTTTAAACGACCGTCAATAATGGAGCATCAAGATATCGCGAGCACGTCTGCAATGTGGATGTGAATCTTTGTTTTAAAACCGTTTTTTACATCCATCTTAAGTCGCTGTTATGAGGTCAGCCTTACGTTTTGGGTTCCCTCTGTTTTCGTCCACCACCTCTCATAGGATTGATTGTCGGCTGAAAGAGCTGTAAACCCTTTTGGGATCAATCAAAAACAATGGTAAGCACAAAATTACCAGATTAAAGCCCGTATCGCATTATTTCTGGAAATTTCGCCAGAAGGCTTTCTGATTTTTGTGGTTTGGCTTGAATTTAATGATCGTGAAAGCTGCTGAAAATAGCCTGCATATACCACATATAGTATTTTTTCTTGACATTTATCAATATGTTGTGATAAAGTTATGTCAGCGTGTCAATGATTGTTGCTGGCCATTGGTAATAATCATTTGAGGGCAGGCAGGGCAAGATCCGTTATGGGTCTTGCCCACAATGGTCATAGTGGACGGGCGACTGGGCATCGTACATTCCATTTGAGTTGAATTGACGTTTTGATATGTTTACTATGACCGCAATTAAATCACCCCCGGGTGGTGTGAGGGCTGCCCGGGGGTTTTTTAATCTATCACTTGAGTGCCTTGCTCGTTTATCAGAGGCCTTATAAGGTGTCCCGCCCTTTTTTCTGAACATCTCTTAATTCTCGCTGCGCTTCAGCGCAATCACAATGACCGCCGATCGCTTCGATATAATACATGCAACCATCGCGAACCGTTGATTTAACCGCATATTTGCATCTTTTCTGATCATTCCAGACCAGACCGGCACTGCAACGAGACATGACACCCGACACGCAATAATTGGTTCTAACCAGGTGCAGATCGGGCTTATCTTCGCGTAGCAGACAATTGTTTTTTTCCTTTGGACTACTCGTCATTATCACATGCTCCCGGCAGCTTGCGCTTGGTATCGAAATGGTTGTCAACGCATCCGACGCTTCCTTTGTATAAGCGATAATCCACTCAATTCTTCGATTATGACACAATAGCAAAAACGGTTTTCGACGGCATTATGGCATCTGGTATCGTTGATCCGTCTCCTGAATGATTGAGATAAATCAAGAGACGCGCTTAATGTCCATACCGTTGACAAGTCAACAGCGCATCCGTCGACCCAGCGAATTTGTTGGCGCACTGTTCAGCTGCTACCTTTAATTACCATTGACGAATTCGTTTTGATAGAAAATCATTTGGAGGGTAAACACTACCGGTTTGTCCACCCGTCAATACCCTTACCGGCAAACTTGAAGAGACAATTGCGGTTTTATTTTTTTTCAATGGGATATCCGGCTTTATTCCAGGCGGACCAGCCGCCTTTGAGGGCGTAAACCTTCAGGTATCCGTTTTCAATGAAATGACG
>JASFEV010000341.1:0-4141 GCA_050124655.1 Desulfobacterales bacterium | reverse complement strand
CGATCTGAATAAACACACGCGGCCGTTGATCGATGCTCGCAACGAGGGCATCCACTCGCTGAATTCGGCCACGCATCGCTTGCACCAGTGTTTTTGCCCTCTCAGACGCATTCAGAATATCGCCAACCTTTTGAATGGTCTGCATCACGGTTTCCAGGTTGCGCGGGTTTACTGCGAAAACAGGTATGTTTAGTGATTGCAGGCGCTCGATGGTATCTTTTGGATTGCCATCTTTAATGGCAATACACAGATCCGGGTGCAGGGCAACAATGCGCTCAAGATCAAGGCGTACATAGGAGCCGACCTTCGGCAATTTGGCTGCTTCAGCGGGATAGTTGCTGAATTGGGTGGTGCCTTTTAGGCGGTCCTGCTGTCCAAGGGCAAATATAATTTCGGTAATGCTCGGCGCCAGGGCCACAACCCGCTGCGGATCATCTGGTATCTGGACTTTTCGCCCCAGTTGATCCTCGGCCGTTTTGGCCACAAGCGGCAGCGCACTTGCCAGCAGGATGGTGATCACTAATATTGATGTTGCTAATATTTTAGGGATCATCTTTTTTTCATTTAGAAATGTGTTTAGTATTTGGTGTTTAGTGTTTAGAATTCTAACAAGTTGATATAACTTCACATACGCTATACTAAACACTAAACACAAAACACAAAATACCAAACACTTGGCTAAAACAAAAAAACCCTTCAAGCGATTCAATGCTTGAAGGGCTGCACCCAGTTTACTTGACCCTTTTGTGTATATTGCCCGGTCTCTGTCGTTCGCAGAATGAGACCGTGTATCGGATTTTTTGCCCAATTTTGATATCAGGCAAAGAAGCACCTTTTCACAGGTCTCAAAACAAGGCTGTCTGGTAAGGCAGGTCTTCTGGCTCCCCCGCCCATTTAGCAACCTTCCCATCCCGATGATTCGAAACAGTGGCGTCTGCGGCTAAAGGGGTCCTCTTTTCTGCAAGTTGAAAAGAGCGGGGTTACAGCGGCGGGACCGCTCCCGGTTTTAACGGGATTCCCTATTAAGCTTATGCACCTTATTCCCTGACACGATCCATTAAGGGAAAAGCGGCGCTAAGTCAAGAAAATTCACTTGACAAAGATTGGGGGTTCGGGGAGAAGGTAAATCCTCAAGCGTGGTTAGCATAGTCATTTAACCGCTTCTGGGGATTTTTTTGAATTAAACCACGAAAACACGAAAAGGTGAAAGCACGAAAAATTCTTAAGCTCAAGTTTCGCTCCGCTAAATTTGATTTTTTCCACCGCAAAAACAGTTTTCCTCACGCAACGGGGCAGCCGGTTCGATAGGATTTGCATTTGACGCTGTTCGGTGATGCGAAACTTGTGTCCCAAAGTAAACAGTATACTAAGGCGTACCTGATGGCGGTATCACAGAAAAAAATAATTTCGTGTTTTTGATCTTTCGTGCTTTCGTGGTAAAAATTGAAAGGTGATAAGAAGCGATGGAGCTGGCGGAAATTATTGACGGGATTAAACCGATTGATCAGCAATGGATTCAAAAAGCGCAGGAGCGGACTGCCCAGCTGGTGATGCCCACCCGGGCCCTGGGGCGACTGCATGAGATTTCCGAGCAGCTATGCGGCATCCAGCAAACTTTACAACCTGCGATTGATAAAAAAGCAATTCTGATAATGGCCGGGGATCACGGGGTGGTGACTGAGGGCGTCAGTGCCTATCCCCAGGAAGTTACACCTGCCATGGTTCAAACCTTTTTAGCCGGCGGCGCCGGCATAAATGCCATCTCCCGCCAGGTGGGCGCTGATGTCTGGGTGGTGGACATGGGCATCATCCCCCAGTTGGATGTCAGCAACAAGCAGGGCGCCGACCGCCTGATTGTTGAAAAGATCGGAAACGGAACGGCCAATTTTACCAGAGGACCGGCCATGTCACGTCAGGATGCGCAAAAAGCGATACAGGTCGGCTTTGAGCAGGCCACCAAACTTTTCGAAAATGGCGTTGACCTTCTGGGTACCGGCGATATGGGAATCGGCAACTCAACGCCTTCAGCCGCCATCGGTGTCGTCTTATGCCGGGCCTCTTTAGACGAGATGGTGGGCTGTGGCACCGGCGTCGACGAGGCTGGATTGGCGCACAAGCGCGACATCGTGAGGCAGGCTATTGAGGTTAATACACCAAATCCTGAAGATGGACTGGACGTACTGGCAAAAGTCGGTGGGTTTGAAATCGGCGGCATTGCCGGTGTCATGCTCGCCGGCGCATATCACCAGCGGACTCTGGTGGTGGATGGATTTATATCAACCGCCGGTGCCCTGATTGCGGCAGCATTGAGCCCGATCGTAAAAGACTATTGTTTTGCCGGACACTGCTCGGCAGAGACCGGTCATCGCATCATGTTAAAGCACATGGGGCTCGAGCCTATCCTGGATTTGGGAATGCGTCTGGGTGAAGGGACCGGTGCGGCCCTGGCAATGGGTGTCATTCAAGGAGCGATTCGCATGTTTAAGGAGGTCTTAACCTTCGAAGAAGCCGGCGTTGCCCAAGAGTAGGTTTCGGGTTTCAGGTGTCAGGTTTTCAGAGGGCAGATGACAGAAGACCCGTCTTCGCTTTATCAAGCTACGCCGCGGCAAGCAGAGGTCAGAGGACAGAAGTCAGAGGACGGAAGACAGCATTTAATGACTTTAATCTGACAAATAATATTCAATTGTGGAAACCACTCTTATATTTTTTATGTAAGGTGTGTTTTTGTCTCTATTATTTATGGAAAATTGTCCTTGTCTGGCTTTTTTTATTTTTCCTAATTTGCTATTTGAATCCTTTGCAAATTTTTCTGCAACTTCTCTTGCATTCTTCGTTGCTTCTTCGACCATCTCAGGTTTAATTTCATTAAGTTTTGTGAAAATAAATTCTGTTTGAGTTTGGTAATTTTGGCGTGCTAAAGCAATTCCTTGTTTTCCGAGCTCAACAAGCTTGTTCATGGCCTTTCTAACAGCATCCACATTTTCAGAATAAATTGTAATGGTTGAATTCCCCGAATATCTAAACTTAAGTTTTTCAGTACCGCTATATCCTTCGGCCTGTTTGTCCAATATCCCTGGAGGAGCAATAGAGATTTCCTCTATTTTGAAGCCATTGCTTTTTAAAAAATTGACGATTAATGCATTCTTTTGCTGAATATTTGAAAACAGCTGGTTCAAGTCATTACCCGCCTGGCGAAAAGTAATAGGCCAAATAGCGATGTTAGCCGGGACCTCACGCTCAGAAAGCCCTTTAACAGTTACTGTTCTATCTAAAGATTTAATATGTATAATGCCCTTCGAAAGTTGATAGCCGAGAGCCATCAACCCTATACAAATAAAAACTCCTAAAAAAAGCGCACTAATAATATTTTTATTATTCATATTTTTCCTCTCCATCGAGTCATGAACGATTTGCATGGAGCAAAATCTTAACCTATAAATCAATTCCCTATAAAGTTGAGGTATATTGAGAATCCACTAAAAATCGAAAATTTTGTGGTACGTAGATGAAATCCCAACTCTGATAAAATTACAGACACCATAATTAGTGATTGTCAAGTCAGGTAAATCTTATTTTTATTGTTTATGGTGATTGGTTTTCTGGGTTCTATTTTGAAACATGCCGTTACTGGTCTCTGGCTTCGACTCGGCTGCCCTCGGCCATGAGCTACTTTCGGCCTGAGCTCAAGTCGAAGGAGGGCCGTATGGAGCCCGTCGCAGGCTGGCAACTGATTCCCTGCTTCCTGCCAGAAGCAAGAAGCCAGTAGCAATAATTGCTGTCCTCTGACTTCTGTCCTCTGTTATCTGACCTCTGACCTCTGTCATCTGTCATCTGTCATCTGACCTCTGACTTCTTGCTTCTGAATGTTGCCTGATGTCTTCCAAATTTTGTCTGCGATCCTGCGTGTTTTGTCTGCGGTCCTGCTTGCGCTTTCTTCTGTCACTCACCCATTCAGTGCTGCCCTGTTTTCGGTATTCCCTGTCGTTTGACGCGATCATATGCTGATGAGGATAGACGCCATGCTCATGGGCATGGACGTGTTCATGGACATGTAATTCTTTGTCCAAAAGAATCTTGCCGTCTGCCATTGTGTAAATGTCATTTGCGGTTTCGGCCAAAAAATCAAAATCATGGGAAATAA
>JASFEV010000340.1:0-4146 GCA_050124655.1 Desulfobacterales bacterium | reverse complement strand
GTAATGCTGCAATTCGTCTTATTTCTTAAATTGAGCTATCTTTCCGTACACTTTGCTCGCTGTACGGATTGCTGAAGAATTGATGTGGCAGGATGAGGGATCTTATCTTGAAAGGAAAATCAGTATCAAATTGCCGCTCTGGTCATATTTTTTGAGCAGATAAAAATCTCTCAATGCTTGCAAACAACTATTTTCTAGTTTGTTAATGTACAATCAAACGAAAGGAGGAAATTATGAAACGAAATGTGTTTATACCATTTTTTCTTTCGTTGATACTATTGGCGGCCGTTTACGTTTTTGTTGCGCAAGCTGATGATTTAATAGAATTAAACGCGGCCGTTCAAAGATATAATGATTCATTGGTTCACTGGGATGCCGACCTAATAGCCGATATTGAAGCAGAGGCCTTCGGATTTAGCTCCACGATTAATTACCTTACTCAGAATAGAATTATGGATAAAGAACTCTGGAAACAGCAGTTGAGAGAATTGATTTCGCAGTATGAATACTACGACTTTGAAATGGTGACCTCACAAATAAATGTGATTGGCACCACGGGCATTGCCTGCGGAAATTACAAGATTTCCAGAAAACACAAAGAGTATCCGTGGGTATCTGCTAAAAAACGCTGGTCATCCACCTGGGTAAAATCAAATGGTCAATGGAAACTTGTCTTTTATCACTTTGAGTTGATTGACGCTTGGCGCTAGTCGCAGAATCATAATGAGCGCTCACTCAAAGCTTTTTAGGAATCTGTGCCTGCCGTGTTAAATTATGCAGAGCAAATTGACCTATGTGGCGGATATTTAACCATAGTCCAAAGTCCTTGACCAGTTAAATGGCCTACACCCCTTTTATTATTGGCTATTCAACCCATTTACGATTTGACCCAAATGAGCTGTGCTTAACAGCCTCGGGCACTCAAAATTCAGCCTGTCTTTATTGCCTTATGGTTACAGAAGGCTTGATCTAAGAAGCCGAAACAGATATTGATACACATAAGGTCATCGTATCACCTCTATCTTTCCCAGTTCGCTTTATAAATTGGTCGCTTAAACCTGAGATAAAGGCGGGGTATTGCCATGATTCGCATTTATTTGGAGCCGCGAGTGGTAATCAAATGGGAGGATTTCATCAATACCAAGCCACGCTTTTCGATTGCCCTCGATGGCTATGTAAAGGGACCGCCGCGCTTTTTAATTCAGGGACCGTATGCCAATTTCAATCACCATGAGGGCGTGGCCCGCATTGCCACCCGCAGCACCTGTGCGCAGGTCTACTATTATATTCGCCTGGGACTGCTGGAGACCTTCCAAAAAAACGGCAAACCCTATGCGCGGGTCTACATTAACGATGTTGATCAGGATGTTTGCCTGTCCTGCTGGCTCCTAAAAAATTCCGAAAAACTGGAGGGTTTAAGATTTGATCATCTTTTGGTTCAAATGATTTTATTTGAAGATATCCTCGACGCCTCCGCAGGAGCCTATCCGGTCCATCCTGACAATCCCCAAATTCACCGCCAAGCCTGGATCTACGAGCCGTATACCCAGGCCCGCAGCGATGGCAGCATCCATAGCTTGTCGAAAAAAGAAATGAAGGCTATCCTGCACTCCGTGTGCGCCAGAATCGATGCGGCCATTGATGGGCGTAGCGAAAAAATCGAATTGGACACCCGTTACAAAAAGATCGGCGGTGGACCCGGATGGCAGATGATCCATGAAGAGGGGCCTTACGCGCGCACGAAACTGTTTGCCCAAAGAATAAAAGCATACGTCGCTCTGGTGGAAAGCAGAAAAGACCGATACACTTATACCATCGGCAAAATGTCACCGTTTGTCATGTTTCCTGTGGAACGCATTTACGACGCCCTAAATAAAGCCGAAGGTCTGACCTCCCAGGATGATTGCTGGGGCGGCAGTACAATCATCGGTGGCTCGCCGCGCAAAACCGGCAGCCGCCTGACGCCTCAAAAAGTCCAAAAAGTGATCAATGACTGTATAAAACGGGAACAGCGTGTTCGGTACCGATCTCAAAAATAACAGATCCTTTTTTCGGGCAAACGGCTAACAGGCTCAACCAATATCAGTTAAAAACGCTTTTCCCTAATACTTGCTGATGAGGGTAAAACCGCAATGAACTTGAGCAAGCCACTATCCAACATCAAGGGGGATCTTTCCGGCGCGGTGTCGGCGGCCATTATCTCCATACCGCTTTCCATCGGATACGGCATCATCGTTTATGGCCCCCTGGGCCCTGAATTTCTGCCATTTGCAGCCCTGTTGGGAATTTTCGCCTGTCTCTTAGGCGGCATTTGCGGATCGTTGCTGGGCGGCACGACGATCCAGATTACAGCTCCCAAGGCGCCGCTGTCCCTTATCCTGGCCGCTTTTGTTCTCCCGCTGACAATAAGCCTGCATATTCCGGATCCGGCTTCCAAATATATCCTGATTGTCGGTCTGGCATCCCTGTGTGTTTTAACCGGTGGTGTCATCCAGATTCTGTTCGGCGCGCTGCGTTTGGGCAATTTAATCAAATATGTCCCCTATCCGGTTGTCTCAGGATTCATGAATGGAATCGCGGTGATTCTTATCTTAGAGCAGCTGGGACCGCTTGTCGGTGCCGGGGGCCATGTCTCCTTGTTCGACATATTTTACACACCCACTGTTGTGCACCCCTTCACGATGCTGGTGGGTCTGACAACGATCATCGTCATTTTTTTATCCCGGCGTTTGATTAAGGCTGTGCCGGCATCGCTCATCGGATTGGTCATTGGAACGGCCTTGTTCTATGTGCTGAAAAATATCACCGCTGCCCCCGATATGGGGCCGGTCATCGGAAATTTTTCTTTTCATTGGCCCAAGCCCGATATTTTGCCCAAAATTGCCAAAGTGCTGAGGGATGTCAACTTGGCAGATCTGGTTCCCCGCATTCTGATGACCGGCTTTGTATTAGGCTCCATCGGTGCCCTTGAATCCTTGCTCAGCGCTGTGGCCGCAGACAACATCGCCGGTACGCGCCACAATAGCAACAAAGAGCTCATCGGCCAGGGTATTGGTAACACTTTGAACGCTGTCTTTTCCGCCCTTCCCT
Source organism: Desulfobacterales bacterium (assembly GCA_050124655.1). Taxonomy (GTDB): domain Bacteria; phylum Desulfobacterota; class Desulfobacteria; order Desulfobacterales; family JAHEIW01; genus JAHEIW01. The sequence continues at coordinate 1,056 of JASFEV010000340.1, read as the reverse complement.
CCGCGGGATCAGAGCTGCATAACATGGCTAACTACAGGGCCGGCGGGCGCACACGCCTGTCCAGCTTTCTTTGCGGGCTGTTTATCCTTCTAATCGTAATGACGCTGGGGCCGGTGATCGGAAAAATTCCGCTAACCGTGATTGCCGGCATTATCATCTCGGTGGGCATTGGGCTGTTTGACAGATGGACCCTGGATCTATTTCGCAATTTGTCACAGGCCGGCCAACAACGCAAAAGGATCATCGCCAACCTGGCGGTGACCATTGTGGTGGTGGTTATAACGGTGTGCGTGAATCTAATTGTCGCCGTTTTGATCGGTATCGCCATCGCCTCCGGATTGTTTGTTTTCAGGATGGGGCAATCTATTGTTAAGCGTACCTATTCCGGCAATCAGATCCGTTCAAAAAAGGTCCGCAGCCATAGCAACAACATGTTGCTCGAAGAACGCGGCAAGGGAATTATTGTTTATGAATTGCGTGGGCCCCTATTTTTCGGCTCGGCCGATAATTTGGCCCGGGAAATCGAGGGCGCGATCAATGATTATACTTATTGTATCCTTGATATGAAGCGCGTCAATGAGATCGACAGCACAGGCGCCAAGATTTTGGGACAGATCAATAAAAAACTAGCTACATCCGGCAAATACTTTTTGATTAGTTACCTGAGCGCCAATCCGTCATTGTCGGATTTTCTCAAAGCCATGGGCGTCTATGAGGCTCTGGGTAAAGATTGTTTTTTTGCTGATACAGACGCGGCACTCGAATGGGCCGAGGATAACGTGCTGACTCAATCCATCGATCTGGCCGGCGCTTCCAGTAAAATTCAACTGGACCAAATGGACATTCTCAGGGATTTTACTCCGCAGGAAATTCAACTCTTGGCACAGAAATTGACAACCGCAACGTTTGGCAAGGGCGATTCGATTGTCAAAGAAGGCGATCGGGATCGAAATTTATTTCTGCTGGTCAAAGGATTGGTCAGTGTGCGGATTCAGCTTCCGGATAGCGATCGCACCAAGCGCCTGATCACTTACAGCGCCGGTGTCACCTTTGGGG
>JASFEV010000339.1:0-4147 GCA_050124655.1 Desulfobacterales bacterium | reverse complement strand
ACCCGATACCCAATACCCAATATCCAATACCCGATCTCTAAAGGTTTTTGGCGGCCCACAGTGCGGCTTGAAGGCGATTGGGAACGTTAATTTTATTGTAAATGTTGTAAAGATGGGTTTTGACCGTGTTGCGACTGATGTTCAATTTTTCAGCGATCTGGCTGTTGTTGATTCCGGAAGCGATCAAAAGAAGGATTTCACGCTCCCTGGCCGTCAGTTGTGCTTTGAGCGCCATGGCCAATTTGCTATCCGACTCATTATCCAGAATGCATTTCATTAAGTCCTTGCGCGAAAACCACAATTCCCCTTCTAAGATGGCCGGAACACCCTTGGCCAGATTCGGAAGCGGGTCATCATCGTAAAATACGCCGCGAACACCTTTTTTAACGAGATCGTTTCCAAACGCTTGTCCGGCGCCCATGTTAAAAATAGCAACATAAATACCTTTCTTTCCCAGGTCAAACAGGGATCGAATGGTTGACCACAAATTGTTGTAATCACTGCCCAGACAGTCCAGCAGCACCAGGTCGGTCTGCTGCCCGTTACGGTCAGAAAACGATGCGACATCCAATTCTTTAAAGCAGGTGCATGTCAGTCCGGTCTTTTCTTCCAAGTACCAGGCCATCAGCTTGTTTTGAAACATAAGTGGACCGACAATATGGACTTGTATCGGAGAAGATGTTGTCTGAATGTTCGTCGGGGGTGTTGAATTTGCCAATGATGAGCCTTTTTCAGTTGGGTTTTAGCGGTTGAAAAATAGTTGTTTTATTTTTAAGTATACTGAATCATTATATATAATTGATATCAAATCTAGTCGGTGTTGTCAATTTGATTCGCTCAAATATTTTCATAACAAATTGAAAATATTTGTTTTTTTAATAAAGGAAAAGTCCTTCTATAATTTCATCACTGGCTGCTGGGTTCTATCCACCGCAGGTTGGTTTTATACAGCGGCATAAGTGCTTACTATTTGATGTGTTAAGCACCAATAAAAAAGCCTCGAAAACTCAAATCTCTTAATCTGCACCTATATTCGTATTCTCTCTGCGGACTTTGTGTGAGGGAGCCACCGCGTACAATCTGCAATCCGAAATCTGCAATCCGCAATCGATAAACCCGCAACCCGCAACTCGCAACGCGTATACCACTTGAAAATATCATTGTTCCTTGATAAATGTTTCTAGTTATACTCAATAAAATAGATCGAGTGCATTCGTTTGATTAATTCAGTTCACTGATGATGAGAACGCATTAGAGCGTACTTTGCATAACGTCACATTCACCATACAACATTACAAGGCATCGATAAGGGGATTTGCCAGATGACCGCCATCGAAATAAAACGGAAAATAAGGGTCCACTTCTGGGATCAAATGGTTTTGATCGGATTTGGGCTGGCGCTGTTCTATACGGTTTTCGATTCGGTTTTGTACCTCTTTACCGAGTACGACGTTAATTTTTTACAGAGGCTGATTGGACCGGGCCCCAGTGAAGTCTGGAGCCGATTGACGATATTATGTCTGTTTATCATTTTCGGCGCCCACGCTCAATACACCGTTAACCAGCGAAAGATCACCGAGCAAGCACTACGTGACAGCGAAGAGCGTTACCGGCGGATTGTGGAAACCACTCCGGACGGATATTATGAACTTGATATTGATGGCAATTTCACCTTCTTTAACGACGCGATGTGTGATCTTCTCGGATATTCGCGGGTCGAAATGACCAGTATGAATCACAGCGCTTATCTGGATGAAGACAGTTCCCAGAAACTATTAAACGCCATTAATCAGATTTATCGGACTCTGGATGCCATCATCGCGTTGGATCTCATTTTAATCCGGCGCGACGAATCACACCGCTATGCGGAAACTTCCATTATCGCCATTATCGATTCAAAAGGAGAGCTCATCGGATTTGGTGGATTCCTGCGGGATGTCACCGAACGCCGCGAGGCGGAGGTCCTCAAGCAGGCCAAAATTGCGGCGGAAGCCGCCAATCGCGAAAAAAGCCGCTTTTTAGCAAATATGAGCCACGAAATCCGAACACCGCTCAATTCGATTATCGGTCTGATTGAGCTGATGCTGGAAACCGACCTGCGGCCCGATCAGCGTGAAGATCTCGATGTGGTGATCTCATCCGCCTATGCGCTGCTGTCATTGATTAATAATTTACTTGATTTCTCTAAAATTGAAGCCGAAAAATTTGAATTGGAAAATGCACCCTTTGACCTGAGGGATTTTATGAAAGATACCATCAGCATGATGGGTATGCGAACGCAGACAAAGGGACTTGAACTGGTCTATCGCGTGGCAGCGGATGTCCCGGACCGTCTGTTAGGAGATCCGGGTCGCCTGCGTCAAATACTGATCAACCTCATTGATAATGCGGCTAAATTCACAGATGAAGGACAGGTTGTCGTCAATGTAACCTCCGATCAGCACACCGATAAAAACGCCCATTTGAGTTTTTCGGTCGAGGATACCGGCATCGGCATTCCCAAAGACAAGCAAAAGGATATCTTCAGTGCATTTAAACAGGTGGACGCCAAAACAACCAATCGCTACGGCGGGACCGGACTCGGTTTGGCGGTTTCGTCCCAGCTGGTAAAATTGATGGGGGGTGAACTTACGGTAAATAGTGAAATCGGTCAGGGCAGCCGCTTTGAGTTTAGAATCGCCTTAAAACGCTTGCCCGAAAAACCGCCGGTGACGACGGGGCCGACGGTCGACGGTCTAAACCGGGCTCGCATTCTTGTCGTCGATGACAATGCTGCCGCCCGACGATTGCTAAAAGAGATGTTCGACGGCTGGCAGCTAACGGTGCAATTTGCCGCCAATTCAGAGGAAGCCCGCCAGGTTATTTCCGATAGCAGTACCACAGATCACCGCTTCGATCTGGTGATCATCGATTCGGATATGCCGGGCTCTGATGGTTTCAGCCTGGCACAATGGATAAACACGCAGCAAATAAAAGACCTTCGTGTGGCCATGATGCTGACCTTTCCGCACCTGAAACGCAAAGCCGAGTTCGGCCAACTCGGTGTTAAAGCCAGCGCCATCAAACCGCTTGATCCGCCGGAGCTTTTAAATCTTTTGCAGGTCGCCCTTGATCTAAAACCGGTGGAAAAGACAAAGCCGCCAAAAGCATCTGAGGCCAAATTGAAAGCAGCGATGCCCTCATTAAAAATTTTGGTGGCCGAAGATACCCCCTTTAATCAAACCTTTATTTTGCGGCTTCTTGAAAAAAATGGCTTCCAGCCGATTCTGGTTGAAAACGGAAAGCAGGCTGTGGAAGCGTTTGATCCGGATACGATGGATGTCATTTTGATGGATGTTCAAATGCCTGAAATGGACGGATTTGAGGCAACCCGGGAAATACGAAAATTGGAAGCTCAAAGTGGGGGCCGGATACCGATCATCGCCATGACGGCCTATGCGACCGAAGGGGATCGTGAACGCTGCATGGAAGCTGGGATGGATAGATATGTGTCAAAACCCATTTCGGCCGCCAAGCTGTTTAAAGCCATCGAAGCGTTGGTGCCGCCTGCTGCTGAAGAAACACCAGACCCGGCAGGCGATGGGCAAAAATCCGGCACTCTTGAGCTTGACGGTTTAGTCAAATCGTTTGAAAATGACCACGATCTGTTTGAGGAGCTGGTCGACATCTTTATCAACGATTATCCGCAAATGCTCAACACCTTGCGGGATACCCTTAAAAGCAGCGATGTCAATACCCTGACGCGCACCGCCCATTCCCTTAAAGGCATGCTGCGAAATTTTCAGGCTGAAGCGGCTGCCGATACGGCTTACACCCTCGAAAAAATGGGTCGCGAGGGTACGTTGGTCGATGCTGATCAGATTGTCGACAATTTAGCCGAACAGCTTGACCAGGTGGCCCGTAAGCTGAAGCAACTGGTGCTCGAGATATCGAGAAATAGTTAGTGAAGGTCTCAAGTAGGAAGTTTCACAGTTCAGGCATAGATTCATTTTGTCGTGGACTTTTTGCTTCCGGCTTCTCGCTTCTTGCTTCTGGCATGAAGCAGGGAATCAGTTGCCAGAAGCCAGACGCCAGCAGCCAGGAGCCAGTAAGCGGCCAACAGCCCCTGCCGTAAAAGCGAAATCTTTTCGCTTGAATCGGCCACTTT
>JASFEV010000338.1:0-4184 GCA_050124655.1 Desulfobacterales bacterium | reverse complement strand
GATGCTCTGACGACCGCCCGGTTCGGAGATTTTAAGGTAACCGCCGATGATGTTGTTTTCGGCGATGATGATGGGGTGGTTTTCGCATTGCAGAAGGATCTGGAAAACATCATTTCAGTGGCCCGCGCAATTGCGGAAATTGAACAAAGCCAGGCTCAAAACATCAAAAACGGCAAAACCCTGTCACAGCAAGTTAAATTTGAGAAATATCTGAAAAAGCGTGCTAAAAATCCTTCTTACAGCTTCCGCGAGCATCTGTTGAAAATCGGCGCCGCCATCGAAGTATAATCTCACCGCAGAGACGCGGAGATCGCAGATTTTATTTTTTATTGGCCTGATTTCCTGAGAGGGAAAATCAGGCCAAACAATCCTCCTGCGGCAGTAATCAAATTATGAAAATTGTTGTTAATCGATTTTATACATAAGTATTTTAGGCCATTGTTTCTAAAGATAAAAACTTTGCCCGCAGGGCTGAGGTTTTTAGTTTTTCGCCCTCTCAGCGAAAAACTAAAAGATACTTCTCTCTGCGCCCTCTGCGTCTTTGCGGTAATAAAAAAAGGTATCAAATATGACCGAGTTTATTGAGCTAAGCCATACCATTGAAGATGGCATGGTGACTTACACCGGATTGCCCGGTCCTGTGATCAGCGACCACATGGGGCGGGAGGAATCAAGGCCTCATTATGCCGAGGGCACAACTTTTCAGATCGGGAAAATTGAAATGGTGGCCAATACCGGCACTTATATCGATGCACCCTTTCACCGCTATGCGGAAGGAATCGATTTAGCGGGGCTTCAAATGGCCTCGATCGCCAACCTGGAAGGCCTTGTTATTCGGGTGGATCAAGATATGCGATCCATAGGGGCAGAGCTGTTTGAAGGCAATGATTTGCGAGGCAAAGCCGTACTCATCCACACGGGCTGGGATCGGCATTGGCGAACCGCTGCCTATTTTGAGAACCATCCCTTCCTTACGCGAGATGCAAGCGAATTTCTGAGATCTGGTGGTGCCGCTCTGGTGGGTATCGACTCGCTCAATATCGATGACACCAGCGACGGATCCCGACCCGCGCATTCGATCTTGTTGCAGGCCGGCATACCGATTGTTGAACACATGTGCAACCTGGATGCGTTGCCGGGGAATGGATTTAAATTCTTTGCCGTCCCGGCCCCGGTCAAGGGGATGGGATCCTTTCCGGTGCGCGCGTTCGCGATTGTTGATTAAATGAGCAAGCCTCACGCAAAGCCGCAAAGTCGCAAAGAAAAGATTTTTTATGTTAAAAGAAAATAAAATTGCGAAGCTGGTTGTTGATGCAGCTTATCAAGTACATACAAAGCTTGGTCCCGGTCTGTTGGAATCCGTTTATGAAGTTGTGCTGGCACATGAAATAGAGAACAGAGGATTAGCAATCGAGAGACAGGTTTCTATACCTATTCAATATGACGGATTGGCTTTTGATGAAGGATTTCGAGCCGATATGGTTGTAGAGGATTCTGTAATACTTGAGCTTAAATCAGTTGAACTGGTGGCTCCTGTGCATAAGAAGCAGCTTTTAACTTATCTCCGATTAGCTAATAAAAAACTCGGTCTATTGCTTAATTTTGGAGCACCGCTTATTAAAAAGGGAATCTTTCGTATTGTTAATAATCTTGAAGAATAAAATTTATAAAAAATCTTTGCGCCTTTGCGTCTTGGCGTGAGGAAATTCAAATTGTCATGAATAAATCTGCTGTGTTTGAGGAAACGTATACGAACTATTTGAACCGGATTGCCGAACTGGATTTTGCCAAGATCGCCGGGCGGCTGGGGGCTGAATTGGTCGGTTCAGATTTAATTGTTCCTGTTTTCGGGAAACCCCACCGGATATCCAACCAGGGCCTCAGCGACCCTTCCGGCAACCGGCCTGATTTCTCGGTTTGTGTTGTGCTGTTTAAATATCTGCTGTTGTGCCCGGAAGTTGATCCCTTTGAAGATGACTGGGTGTCGTTCAAGGATTTTAAGGACGCGGCGCCTTTTGCGGGGTCATTCATCAATTATACCGAGACCCCGCTGGCCAAGCACTTTGCGGGAAACCTCGACCGTTTGGAAGTCGCCGCGCGGGTTCTTGGCGGACAGCCACCGGCCGTAAATTTTCCATATGATCTGTGCATGCAATTTTTCGCCCTGCCCAAAGTACCGGTTCTGATGCTGTTCAATGATGCCGATGAGGAGTTTGCCGCCCGCTGTGCAGTGCTGTTTGAAAGACGCGCTGAAAAATACCTGGACATGGAATGTCTGGCCATGGTGGGAATGTTGCTGTTTGAACGGTTGAAAATGGCAGCCCGGTAGACCTTTTGTCCGGTTCGTACGCTCTGACATGCTTATTCAAATTTCTCACACGCTTCATCTATCCTAATTGTCAAAAATATGTTCCGATTGACTTAGCGAATCCTTCAAAAGTCATTGCGAGCGAAGCGAAGCAATCTGATCCGCAATATCAAAATCAAATTTTTCCTTAACATTTTCTTAACCGTTCCGAGCTATATCTCGATAATATCCATTCGCCTGATGCATGTCATCTGTTGCGCAAATTGGAAAAGATGCCGCAGCGGCCAAGGAGGTTTTGAAATGAACGTGTTGTGTCTGGGCGGGGCCGGAAAAATTTGCAGCGAGGCTGTGCTGGATTTAGTGGCTTTCTCGGATTTTAAGCGCATCACCATCGCTGATTGCAATCAAAAGGCGGGTGAATCCCTGGTTGAAACCATTAATGACAAACGCGTAGATTTCCGCCCGGTCGATGTCCGCCAAAAACAGGCCACCGTCAGCCTCATGAACGAATATGACATTGTCATGGATGGCACTACTATTCATTTAAATGATCAATCCACAGCCTGTATCGCCGCTGCCGGTTGCCACGGTATTAACCTGAATGGCTTTGGGGTCGAGTACGCCTACGATGATCAGTTCAAGTCAACGGGTCGGGTGCATGTTCCCGGCTTCGGCATGACCCCGGGCATAACGGATATGATGGTGCGTTATGCGGCCGATCAGCTGGACACGGTTGAAATTGTGCGCGTTAGCCACGGGGCTTTCCGGCCGATTGCGTTTTCGCCATCGATTACCGAAACTACCACCTATGAATATGACCCGGATCTGGCCGAGCGCGTCGTCTTCGAAGACGGCCAGTTCATCCAGGTCTCCCCGTTTGCGCGGGAGCGACTGATAGATCTGCCCGAACCATTCGGCCGCCACCCGCAATGGATTATCCCGCATGCTGAGACACGCACCGCGCACGCTTACCTGAAGGACAAGGGGGTGCGCCTGATCGAAGTTCGAGGCACCTGGCCGCCGAAAAACATGCAATTGGTGCGTGCGCTGTATGAATGGGGGTTTTTACGCAACGAGTCCATTCCGGTCGGCAGTGAAACCGTCGGCATCATGGATGCTATCAGTTTATACTTGCAGCAGGCGCCCGAAGGCCGACAGACGGAATTGTACGGGTATGCGCTGCACGTGCAGGTCATCGGCCAGCGGGCTGAGCGCCGCTATGAACATATTTTGACCAACACCCATCCCTCGTCGGATGGCTCCGTTGAGGATTGGACCGGTTTGCGAGCCTACACCCGCAGTGTCGGTATCCCTTTAGCGATAGGCGTCCAGCTGATTGCAGCTGAAGCTGTCGCTGGCAGCGGGGTTATCATGCCGGAGTTTGCTTTTGAGCCGCAGACGGTCATCGACGAACTGGCGCGTCGAAAAATCCTTATTCACGAAACGATTGTTGACCTGTCCGCTGATGATTGAATTTCTTGAGCTTATCACTAAACCTCATTTCTAATGAAGCGATTACCGTCTCTTATTCGAACCATCCTCAGAAATCAGAAGCGCATGCCGGATTACCCCCGCTTGTTAACCTATACAGTGACATTCCGGTGCAACTCCCGTTGCATTATGTGTGATTCATGGAAAAAAACACCCCAACAAGAATTAACCCCGCAAGAAGTTTCAACCATTTTCAACCAGCTTCCCCAAATGGATCTTGTGCGCTTAACCGGTGGTGAGCCTTTTTTGCGGCATGATTTAATTGACATTGCCCATGCGGTACAGGGCCAACTGAATCCGCTGTGTCTTCACATCACAACCAATGGTTTTTTGACCGATAAAATCATCCGGTTCTGTGAGGAGCGCAAAAAAAATAACGGACACA
>JASFEV010000337.1:0-4188 GCA_050124655.1 Desulfobacterales bacterium | reverse complement strand
CGGCGGCCTGCTGGTGTTGCACATGCAGCTGTTGACGCTCTGTTTCACTTGAGATTTTTGGTGATCGCAATTGCCATACGAAAATATAAGGATCCTTATGCAGGCGTGTCAACTCAGGGGGTAGAACCTTCAAACCCGCAACTCGCAACGCGCAACACGTAACACGCAACCTCTAATAGGTGTAACGAGCCATAATTGGAAAACAATCGAGAACGAGGACGAGAACGAGGACGTGTACGATAAAGCCGGAGGCCAGGATGCCAGTAGCCAGCAGCCAGAACCTGACACCTGAAACCTGTTGCCGGCCGGTCTTAGACCATCCCCCTAAAAGCCATAAAGGTCAGCGACAGAATTCCGGCGGTCACCAGGGCAATGGCGGTGTCTTGAAGGGGTCGAGGGACGCGGGCTAACAAAATGCGCTCACGTACGCCGGCAAAAAGGATAAGAGCCAGGCCAAAACCGACGGCATAGCTGAAAGAGGCAACCAGGGCCTCGATGAAGGTGTATTCCTCATTAATATTGATCAAGCAGGCGCCCATGACGGCGCAGTTGGTCGTAATCAAAGGTAAAAAGATACCGAGTCCGGCATATAGGGCCGGTATGCTTTTTTTAAGAAACATTTCGACAAACTGCACCAGGGAGGCAATCACCAGGATGAAGGCCACGGTTCGCAGATATTCAAGACCCAATAGTTGCAGGAAAAATGTGTTGGTAATCCAGGTGATAATCCCGGCCATCACCAGCACAAAAACCACTGCCATGGCCATTCCGACGGCGGTTTCCATTTTCTTGGATGTCCCCAGAAAAGGGCAGTTGCCCAGAAACTGGGCCAGCAAAATATTGTTTATCAGAATACAGCTGATTGCCAGAACGAATAAATCGCCCATCGTGATCTCCTATTTATTACCCACCAGATTCATCAGACAAAGCATCAAGCCTAACGCCACAAAGGCACCGGGTGCTTCAACCATAAAAGTAAACGGTTGGTAGGACGGTCCGAAGGTATTAAATACCAGGTCCCAGTCCTTCCAAATTGTCAGTGAGCCGGTGCCCAGCAGTTCCCGAACGGCCGCCAGTGCAGCCAGAGAAAGCGTGAAGCCGATGCCGATGCCGAGCCCATCCAGCAGCGATCGAAGCACGCCGTTTTTGGAAGCAAAGGCCTCTGAACGACCCAGCACAACACAATTGACAACAATAAGCGGGATAAAAATACCCAGTTTGAGGAAGAGCGGATAAGCAAAAGCCTGCATCACCAGTTCCACAACAGTCACAAAGGTGGCAATAATAACAATATAGCAGGCGATCCGGACCTTGGGCGGAATGACTTTGCGCAGGGATGAAACCAGCACATTGGAACACACCAGCACAAACGTGGTGGCAATGCCCATTCCGATTCCGTTTTCAACGGTTTTAGTCACCGCCAGTACCGGACACAGGCCCAGGACTAAACGAAATGGCGGAACTTCATCCCATAGGCCTTTGGTAAATTCCTGTACAATTGATCGAGCCATTCATCGCTCCTCTTATTTAAATTCTTGCAGCTTTTCAGTCAGCTGGGGTTTTGCCTTTTCAAATATTTTTAAAGCATCATTCGTGGCGGAAGTCACCGCCCGGGATGTAATCGTGGCGCCGCTGATGGCATTGATGTTGCCGCCGTCAGTGGTGACGTTAACCGGCTGATCCAACGGCAGTTCTCTGAATTGGGCCACAAAACTTGGATCGGTTTGGGCCTTGGCGCCCATGCCCGGCGTTTCGGCGTGAGTGGTGACCCCCACGCCCACTATTTGGTTGTTTGTAACGTCGATGCCGACCATCAATCCGACGTCGCCGCCATATCCTTTGCCGGATGTTTCAAAAGTGACCGCACGCGGCTCACCTTCAAACACGCCCACAAAAAACGTATGCTCGACATCATCAACTTTGAGCTGAAAGCGGTCAACGATGGGGTCATTGGTGGCCTCTTTCAGGATGGACCGAATGGCCGGGCCCTTTACAAATTCAAGAACCTGGTTCTCAATACGTTCTTGGGTATTATCGCGGATGGCGGCCAAAAGCCCCCCGGATAAAGTGGCCAGAATTGTCAGAACAATTATCATTTTGATCATTTCACGCATCTTGCTCAACCTTTCCAAGTGCCTGGGGTCTGATTTTATCCAGCAGCGGGCTAATCAGATTGATGACCAGAATAGCTAAAATAACCCCATCCACCCAGGCGCCGATATTGCGAATGAGCACGGTCATAATCCCGCCGGCGGCACCATAGATCAACATAGGAACGAAATTAACCGGAGATGATGAATCTTCGGTTGCCAGAAAAAAAGCGCCGATTAGAGAATAACCGGTTAGCAGGTGAAAAGCCGGAGGGGCAAACTGGGCCGGGTTGATCAGGTTAAATACAGAAGCTGTCAGATAAATTCCGGCCAGAAACGTGAGGGATATCTCCCAGCGGATGAAGCCCCGCAGCATCAGATAGATGCCGCCGATCAAAAGACCCAGACCGAAGGTCGAACCGGTCCCGCCCAGCTGGCGACCCATTAATAGATCCGTCAGGCTGAATGCATCCGCCGAGGCGACCCCGTAATACTTTACGGCTGCCAATGGATAAATGGTGGCGAACTCAAGATCATAATTTAGCAGGGCGGCGTCAAAATCAAGCAGGCTTCCCCATGATAGCATCATCATGGCCAGTGCCAGCGCGACCGGATGAAAGGCATTGCTGCCGATACCGCCGAATATCTGCTTACCGATAACGACCACAATAAAGGTGCCGGTTATCACCGCCCACCAGGGCATCGTGGCCGGAACCAGCATGCCAAACAGCATCCCCAGCCAGGCGGCGTTACCGTCGCCAATGGTGATGGCTCTTTTGGTCAGCAGATTAATAATGAGTTCCCAGATGATGGCGGTGGAGATCGAAAGACAGACGACACCCACTGCCGGCATGCCGTAGTGGACCAAACCCAGCAAAAGGGCCGGCAGGGCGGCCAGCATGGTGTGGTAGTTGCGCTCGGCTATCGAGCGGCCGCTGTGAAAAAAAGGGGCGTGGGATACGATCAGTTTTTTTTGTCCCAGGGGTGTTTGCTGCTCAAGCATGTCTCTTTTCTCAAGCATTCGCTTCCTCCGACATTTTAGCGCGTTCCAGCTCGTATTTTGCCAATTTGATATATTGGAAAATCGGAATTTTGGATACGCATACATAGCTGCAAAGGCCGCATTCAATACACGAGTTCAAGTCGTAAGCGTCAACGGCCTCTTCATATTGGCTGGCTTCCAGAAATCGCACCAGCATATTGACCTGTATCTTTGCCGGGCAGATCCGGACACATTCACCGCAGTTGATACAGGGATAATCCGAGGTATAGGCGGCATTCTCCCGATCCAAAACGATGATGGCGTCGGTATCCGGCTGAACTGGATAATCCAGCGTATAAATCGCTGAACCGGTCATGGGACCGCCCAGAATGATGCGGTCAAATTCGTTGACCGTTTCATTGTAGGCCTCCAGAATGTTTCGGATGGGTGTGCCGATGCAGGTTTCAATGATCTTGGTGGTTCCGTCCTTTTTGACAAAGGTTAATGTTTTGGATGTCGGGATACTTCCGGATTCAAATGCGCTGCCGATCGAAATAACCGCTTCGGCGCTGAAAAAGCAGGCGCCCAGATCTTCGCAGGTCTTGCCGGCCGGCAGTACCTGTCCCAGAACATCTTTCATCACCATGGGTGGCAGGGCCGCCGGGTATTGGGTTTTAACCCCTGCGACCCGTGCACCGATGTGGCCGTATCCCTGCACGGACTCACCGGCAGTAAATAAAACGATATCCTGTACATCGGTGACTTCTTTTAAAATATGGATACCTTTTTCCAGATCCTTTAATTGGGATTGGGCAATAAATTGGTTGGTATCGACCATCGGATCCGGGTCCAGCCCTCTGATGACGATGGTTTTAATCTGACCGTTAGAATTCGCCAGCGTGTCCAGGGGAGGGTCTCCCGGCGCACCGGCCAGATATTCGGTCAGCAGCTCAAAAGACGGTGTTTGCCTCTTTTGCTGGAACGTATCATCAAAGGTCTCGCTATCGTCCCGGGAGATGGTGATCGCAATATAGTTTTTCCCAAAATCACCGGTATAGGGCGAGAGGGAGGATATCTTGCCGCTAATCGGTGAAATCACATAATATTTCTCATCCG
>JASFEV010000336.1:0-4213 GCA_050124655.1 Desulfobacterales bacterium | reverse complement strand
GTCCGTGCACCTTGTCCTTGGTGTCGGTCAGGGCCGAAAGAAAAATGACCGGTATCTCTGCGGTGGCCGGGTCGGCTTTTAATTGACGGCAGACTTCGTAGCCATCGACTTCCGGCATCATAATGTCCAGCAAAATGAGATTGGGCCGGGCCTTGCCGGCGATGGCTAGGGCGGATTTGCCGTCTTTGGCTACCAACAGTTTAAAGCCGCGGCCATCGAGGGTCTCAAACAGCAGCTGAAGATTGGTGGGATTGTCGTCCACCAACAAGATGGCTTCTTCAACGGTAGTATCTGGGTTCATTGGTCATACTCCAGGGTTCAAAAAAAAACTTGGTCTCAGGTGCCAAGTGCAAACATTTATTGCTGCTGGCTTCTCGCTTCTGGCTTCTGGCAGGAGTCCGAGCATCATCAGCCAGCAGCCAGTAGCCAGCGGCCAGGAGCCAGTTGTATTTTTTTGATTAAAAGAACTTTACTAAACCATACCACGGGACTTTTGTAACCTGTATGCAATAAATTTGACTAAGACGAAACTTCCGTTATTCCAGCCTCGACCGTATCCTTGATGGGAATCATGGCGGTAAAACCGCTGATCTCGAAAATTTCATAAACGTATTCTTTTAGAGCGGCAAGCGCCACTTTGCCTTCTCTGCGTCTGATTTCCTTGGCGGCTCCCAGAATCACCCGCAGACCGCCACTGCTGAGGTACTCCAGCCCGCTTAGGTCAAAAAGCAACCGGTTTCGATCTCCCTCCAGCGCCTTATTGATTTCCCCTTCGGCAACCGGCGCATTGGCAGCGTCCACGCGGCCATCGATTTTAATGATTAAAACGCCGCTCTCCTCTCTTTTGTTTATCTCCATTCTCTACTCCTTTAAACCCTGAACTTTGCATGAAAATTAATGCGAATCTGTCATTATTTAAGTATCTTGTACTTTTTCGCTACGCCAATGTCAATATGTGATTTATAGCGGTTGTCAGAAATATATTCCGATAATCCGTCATTGCGAGGAGTCACGCCATGGCGTGACGACGAAGCAATCTGATCCGCTACAGCGGATCATCCCGATTGTATCGAGGGATCCCTCGACTTTGCTCGGGACGATGCTTCCCATCGGATTGCTTCGCTTCGCTCGCAATGACTTTTGAAGCGTTCGCTGAGTCAATCGGAACATATTTTTGACAATTTGTATAAGGCATACGGCAAAAAGCACGGGACGCACAAAAAAACTTTATACATAATAATTCAAGAGGGAAGAAAAGGAAATAGGGGGTGGGCGTAAATTTGTAAAGATAGTATTTTAATGCACTTTATCCGGACCATTTTGCATTTGCCGTTTAACGGCCAACGCCAGAAGATGAACCAGTGAGTCGATCGCAAAGGGCTTGTCGATCAATTGATCGATGCCGCTGCGAATGGCTTTTGCAAGGATACGATCATCCCGGTAGGCAGTGATCAAAAAACGAATCGCATTGGGGTGCGTGACGCTGGTCAGCTTTAAAAAATCAAGTCCGCTGACTCCGGGCAGGCGCAAATCGCTGATAATGATGTCAAACGGCTGATTTTTGAGTGCCTGCATGCCTTCCTCGGCACTCTGGACCACATGCAGGGGACAGCCTTTGGTTTTAAAGGCCAACTCGAGGGAGTTTCGGATAAACTCATCGTCATCCACCAGCAAGGTTTTCACATGTTTTAGATGATCGAATGGGTTCAAATTATTAATAGGTTCAGGGTTCAAGGTTCAAGGTGAATTCAGGCTTCAGGTGCCACCTTCTTAAGCTTCTGGCTTCTCGCTTCTTGCCTCTGGCTTGATGCAGGGAATCAATTGCTTTCAGCCAGCAGCCAGGGGCCAGTGGCCAGCAGCCAGATACTGACACCTGAACCGTCTCTGGCGGAACTTTAAAAGCTGTCCTTTGCTTTATTGCTGTCTCGTCGCGACCACGCTTTAGCAAAGTCGGAGGCTTCCTTAGGCGAAATCGGCAGACCTTTTACGATGGCTAAAACCCCGATGACAATGAGCACGATCAACGATACACTTGCCGGTAGCGGTTTTTGGGCAGTTGATATAAAACATCCGCCACCACCGCCGCCACCTGAAGCGGATGATAATTCCCCTGGCAATGGCACCGGTTCTGGCAATGACACGGCGGCGGGTTTAACGGCTAAGGATGGCACACTTTCAAAACCATTCTCATCGACGGCACTGACCGCATAATAGCTGCCGCCGCTGCCACCACCGCTGCTGGCTGCCATGACGGCAGCCGTGTCGCTGTCGGCAAAACCGGTGGTGCGAATCATCTTTTTGTTGATTTTTTTAAATGGTCCCTTCGGAGAGCCGGCACGGTAGATGTTGTAGCCGGCCACCGGTTTTTTATTGCAATCAGAGACCGACTGCCAATTGATGTCTATTTCTTCATTTGCCAGGTTGGCGGTAACTCCGGTGGGAATGCGCGGCAGGGGAACATTTAGCACAGTGGCCGGATCGCCGAAGAGCGTAAAGGTATCGGCCACCTGCGCATAGTTACCATCCCCGTTGGCCAGCAAGGTTTGTTTGGCATCGGCAATGGCCGGGCCCAGCGTGCGGATGTCTTTGGTGAAAATCGCCTCGAATAAGGCGCTATCTAAAATCTGATGACCGCTGGTGGAAGTCATGCCCGTGGGCATCAAAGCCGCTACCGCACCGGCTTGTGAGCGCAGCAAGGCTTCGGCCAACGAAGGCGTAAACCAGTTTTCCGGATAGGCAAAAAAGCCGGCCTCGCAGCTCATGGAGACAAAAAACGTCAGCTTATCGCTGTTGGTCAAGGCGGCCACATCGGCCACTTTAAAGATATTTTCAAGAGCCCAGACCTGGGTGGCGCCGTGCCCGGCATAGTTGAGCATCAGAACGCCGCTATTTAAGGTGTCGATCATATAATCGGTTAAATAGGCTGGCTGGGTATAGTCATTCAGATAGCCTTTAAGCGGATCGGCCATGCTGGCGGGCACCAGATCGGCGACCGCTTCATTCATGGCCTCGAAATCCGCTTCATAGGCAAAGGTTTCGCCGGGACGCTGGTCATCGGCGACCAGCAACGTATTGCTGGTCCAGGTGCCTTCGTTGATAGATGTCTCATAGGCGATGACTTTTGCCGCCATCACCGCCGCCTGGTCGGCATCAGCAGCCGGCAGCCGGCCGATGTGCATATCAGCCACCGCATCTTCTCCGCTGAAAGTCACAAACCACTGGTCGCTGACCGTCTCGCCTTTGTAGTCGGTATAGGTCAGGTAGGTGGGCAGATAGGCGGTAGCATCGGCCATGTTCCAGTAGTCATTGGGATCATAGGTGCTGTCGCCCACCAGCAGCACATAAGCGGGTGCCGGTGGCGCCCAGTTGTTATAGGCATAGGCCAAAAAGTCTTTGAGCGCCTGGGGGCTTTTAAGGCCAAAACTAAAGGCATCGTAGATGTCTTCAATATCGGCCACAAACACGCGCAACCCCTGCGCTTCGCGGTGGGCCACCAGATCCGTCAGCCAACTGTGTTGATGGCCGTTGGCATCCCAGCCCACATCGCGGTGGGTGACCAGGATATAGTCTGCTCCGTTGGCCGCAGCGGCCAGGTCTGCAGCTGTATCCTGGATCAATCCCACCGGGATATTGACGGTATCGGCGGCGATCACCAGATAGGTGTTGCCAGCAACCTGGGGCCTGAATTCAACTGAGTAGGGATCGGAGCCGGCAATAACCGCATTTTTAATTTTGGCCACATTCGCCGGGTTGCTGATGTCATAGGCCAACAGGCTGTTGCTGCTAAAGCCGTCGATGACATAGCGGCTGCCGCTGTCCGGCGAAAAGGTCAGGCGGTTATCTACGGCCACATAATCGCGCCAATAATTGACTTTGAACCAGTCGACGAGGATCGAGTCGTTGCCGTCGAAACTCAGACACTGTAGACTAACGGTGTTGTCCCCGTCCACCAGGGGCACATTCTCGACAACGGCCTCATAATAGCCGATACCCGACCAGCTAAAATCCTGCTCCACGCCGTTGATGGCCACTCGCACCTGATGATAGGTGTTGGTTTGGCCGACCATTGAAACGGTCAGGTTGCCGCTGCTGGTGGGATGGGGCACCGTCAGGGTAAAGGATACCGGCTGGCCGCCGCCGCTGTGGGCATCGCCCTGCACAAAGGGCAGGTAAAACCAGCGCTGCAGGCTGTCGGCCCCCGGGACCTTGAGCC
>JASFEV010000335.1:0-4227 GCA_050124655.1 Desulfobacterales bacterium | reverse complement strand
GAAAAAGCGCGGTCAGAGGAGGCCTGATTGGTGGCGCCGGCGGGGCTCTGATCGGCGGCATGCGACGCTCGAGTCAGCGAAATCGCGAAGATCAAAACCGCCAGCAATGGGAACGCGAACAGGCCAATAATTACACCCGCGCCCGCAATGAATTCAACCGCGCCTTTGCGGCATGCATGACCGGACGCGGCTATACCGTTAAATAGGAATTCGCAATCCGTTTCAGATGATGTACCGCTGGATGATTGTTCGTGAAAGGCTGAATGTGAAGCGCAAAAAGCGTATACAAGGAGACGACCATGAATAAGATGAACATATACGGCTTAATCGTCATATTTCTCTGGATGATGTCCGTACCGGCAGGTGCCGGCAATTTCGACGGTTCAAAAGAGTTGATCTGTTCGGTTATGGACATTGTTGAATGTCAACCCGGCGCAAAATGCCCGGAGGTCAGCGCTGAAGAGGTCGGTATCCCTATCTTCTTTAAGATAAATTTCAAAGACAAAAAAATCAGCGCCACCCATGCAGATGGAAGTAAAAAAGTCACCGATATTGAGCGCTCTGAGAAAATTGATAGTAAGGTCATCATTCAGGGCGCCGAAGACGGTATCGAAGGTGTCAGGGACGGCCTTGGCTGGAGCATGGCCATCGCTGAAGATACCGGCAAAATGGTCATAACCGCATCCGGCGATGATGTGGGATTCGTAATATTTGGAGCCTGCATGGTCCCTTAAACCGAATGGGATTGGACACAACTGTGCCGCAAATGACTAAAGACCATTTTTTAGTCAAGGCAGTTGAAACCCCGCTTCATGTTTGCTAAGTACTGTGTAAGGCGCTTTAAAAATTAAAAATTCCTTATATACTGGAAGGGGAAATATATATGACCCAGGAATTTGATCCCCGCAAGAGTTATCTGGCAATAAAAGCCCATGAAAAAATGATCGCCTATGTCGGCTTTAAAGTTGACAACGGCAAAGATGACTTTAATCAGGAGGGGGTCATCAAAATATCCTCCTTTCAGCGTCCCTACGGTGGCGGATATTATACCCTGACGTTTATCGTGGATACTAATGATGATAAGGACCTAAAAGAAACGTTGAAAGCACGCTTTGACAACCTCACAGAGGCCTCTTTAAAGCCCTATTTGGGAAAAGATATGCAAAAAATCGTTAAGGTCTCTTTAGATTCCCTGGAGAAAATTCCAGAGTGGTATGTGGAAGAAGTGAGTGTGCATTTGAGCAAAATTGATGAACGCGTAAACGTGTTGATCGAAGACAAATTGATTCCGGCGCTGGCTGCCAGCCTCTCTTTTTCGTTTGATCCGGTGCAGTGGTGGCCGACCGACAAACCGGTTAAAGATCCCGAAGAAGTCTCCTGGATGGAACAGGTCTCTCCAAAAGCCATTTTCAGGCGGTGGTTCAAGGGGGGCTGAGATAAATTTTTATTCGTCTAATTTACACAGGAATCTAATATATGACGAGCCCAAATAGTTCCGGAGTAATGGAGTGGTGGAGTAGCGGAGTAATGTAAAAAAAATAATTCCAGAGCTTCAGAGTTTAAAGATTCTTCCAGTACTCCATCACTCCAACACTCCAACACTCCAATGAAAGGAGTCTACATGTCGCTCAAAGTCAACTCAGGCGAAACCCGGCCCGGTATCTTCACCGTTTCACCGATTGGTTCTCTCGATGGGAATACGTACCAGATTTTAGAATCAACTGTGGATGCTGTCTTGAAAGAAATGCCGGATGTGATCATCTTCGATCTGGAATTTTTGGATTACATTAACAGCATGGGCGTCCGGGTTTTATTAAAAACCAAAAAGGAGATAGAAAAGAATAATGGCAAAATCATGTTTGCGCATTTGCAGCCGCAAATTAGAAAAGTTTTTGATATTTTAAGCGCCTTGCCAACCCTGAAAGTGTTTACCAGTATTGAGGAGTTGGATAAGTATCTCGACACGATGCAAAAAGCGGCCCGCTAAAACTGGATAAAAAGCCGCTATCTAAATATCTAAAGCAGTATAGACTCCATCACTCAATTACCCCAATTTTATGTGAACCATGGAAGCGGTGACTGAAAAAACGATCGAACCGTGTGAGCTGAGTTTTGAAAAGCCGGCGGGGGATACGCTATTGGTGAAGCTGCAGGGCAGTTGGACCATTGATCAACAACTGCCGTCTGTCAAAGCGGTCGGACAGCAGATCGAATCGGATCCGGCGATCAAGCAAATTGCATTTGACACCGCGGCGCTCTCAGGCTGGGACAGCGGCCTGCTGTCTTTTCTCACCAAGATCATCAACCAAAGTTCGGCTAAAAACATCACCGTCAACCAGGAGGGTCTATCCGAAGGTATCCAGAAATTGCTGCAACTGGCCTTTGCGGTTCCGGAAAGAAAAGGTGCCCGCAAAGAAGCGGTGCGCGAGCCTGTGTTACAACGAATAGGCGAATCCGCCATCGCAGCCGGCCAGGCATCCATCGATACGCTCAACTTTATCGGTGAAGCCTTTGTGGCGTTTTTAAAGTTTTTGGTGGGCAAGGCCCGTTTTCAACGCGCGGATTTGATGCTGACCATGCAGCAATGTGGCATTCAAGCGCTTCCCATCGTCTCGCTCATCAGTCTTTTGGTGGGTTTAATCTTTGCTTTTATCGGTGCTGTCCAACTGATGATGTTCGGCGCCCAGATTTTCGTGGCGGACCTGGTGGCCATCGCCATGACGCGTGTCATGGGAGCCGTCATGGTGGGCGTCATTATGGCCGGCCGCACCGGAGCCGCCTTTGCAGCCCAGATCGGAACCATGCAGGTCAATGAAGAAATTGATGCTCTCCAGACGCTGGGGATCTCCCCCATGGAATTTCTGGTGCTGCCCCGCATGCTGGCCTTGATCCTGATGATGCCACTTTTATGTGTCTATGCGGACCTGATGGGCATCCTTGGCGGATTTATTGTCGGCGTCAGCATGTTGGATATCTCCACCACACAGTATATCAACCAAACCATAAATGCGATGAATCTATACCATTTTTTTATCGGGATTGTGCATGCGCTGGTTTTTGGTGTCCTGGTGGCTTTGGCCGGGTGCCTGCGGGGGATTCAATGCGGTCGCAGTGCCTCGGCCGTCGGGGAGGCAACCACCTCGGCGGTTGTAACCAGCATCGTGGCCATTGTCATCGCCACCGCGATTATAACCATCGTGTGTAATCTGCTGGGTATCTAGTGTTTAGTGTAAGTATTTGGTGTTTGGTGTTTGGTGTTTGGTGTTCCGTGTTTTGTGTTTTGTGTTTTGTCAATAGTTCGGAGCCAGCAGCCAGTGTGTTTACCTTTAATAGCTGAACACTTGAAACCTGACTTTTTGAAATGATGACTGAGAATGAAGCAAATAAAGAGCCCCACATCGTCGTCGAAGACCTGACGATGGCTTATGGGAGTTTTGTGGTGCAGCGGGATCTGACCTTTACCGTCAATCACGGTGATGTCTTTATCATCATGGGGGGCAGTGGTTGCGGTAAGAGCACCCTGATGCGCCATATGGTGGGATTGAAATCGCCGGCCAAGGGTAAGGTTCTCTATGGCGATATCAGCTTTTGGGATACCGAACCCGAGCAGCGTGATCAAATAATGAAAAATATCGGCATCCTGTATCAAAGCGGCGCTCTGTGGAGCTCGATGACCCTGGCTGAAAACATCACCCTGCCATTGGGTGAATATACCGATTTAAAACCCAATCAGATGCGTGAAATTGCATCGCTAAAGCTGGCCCTGGTGGGTCTGGCCGGCTTTGAAGATTATTATCCATCGGAAATCAGCGGCGGGATGCGCAAACGTGCCGGTTTGGCCAGAGCCATGGCGCTGGATCCGGACATCCTTTTTTTTGACGAGCCTTCGGCCGGATTGGATCCCATCAGCGCCAGCTTGCTGGATGAATTGATTCTGGAGCTGCGCGATAGCCTGGGCGCCACAATCATCGTGGTCACCCACGAGTTGGCCAGCATCTTTGCCATCGGCAACAACTCCGTATATCTGGACCCCAACAAAAAAACAATGACCGCGGCCGGCGATCCGAACAAGCTGCTCGCAGAAACCAGGGACCCCGAGTTGCGCAGGTTTTTGACGCGGGGGAAAGAATAATGAAGGAAGTGATGACATGAGCAAACCAGCAAACAAGACATTAATCGGGGCTTTTGTCCTGGGGGCGGTGGTATTAGGCGTAGCGGCCATCGTGC
>JASFEV010000334.1:0-4263 GCA_050124655.1 Desulfobacterales bacterium | reverse complement strand
CAAAAAACATTTATCTTCATATACCCCACCAAAAAACCACATCCCATAATAAATAACACCGACAATAATTGGTGAATACCGGTAAACACGATTTACCGGAGATCCGATGTCCTGTTATTCTATCCCTATTTTTTGGCTTGCCATTCTATTTCTCTGCACAGGTTCCACAGCCAGCACATATAAATAAAACTGTTGCCAAGATAATGATAAAGACGAAAAAGCGTTGGACGCTTTGGAGGCATCCAGAAGGGATCTATTCTTGACGAAACCCGTTATTTCAATTTATGAATGAATGCATCTGATGTAATCGGGTTTTACTTACATCAAGATCTCCAATAATGGTGGCTAATGGATGTTAAAGGACCGGTTTAAATGGAATAAGCGCTACCAGACTGAGACGTACCCGCAAGAGCCGGCAGGGATTGTTCAAGAATATGCGAAACTGGCCCGTGGCAAAAAAGCGTTGGATATCGCCGCCGGCAATGGCCGCAACGCCCTTTTTCTTGCGGATCAGGATTTTGTCGTCGATGCCATCGATATTGCAGATGCTGGCCTGTCATTGTTTTCCGGTAAACATCGCCACATCCATACGATTTGTGCCGATTTGGATACCTATGACATACGGGCCAATCACTATGATCTGATCGTCAATATCAAATTTCTGAACCGGCGACTGTTTCCTTACATCAAAGCGGGGCTCACCCCGGGTGGCGTTCTGATTTTTGAAACCTTAATGGACATATCGGCTCCGGGACAACATCCACCGGATCATGCGGAGTATTATTTGCGTCCAAACGAGCTGCTGCATGCATTTTTATCGTTGAATATCTTGCTGTATCGTGAAACTGAAAGCAGCACAGAAGATGATGCCGCCTGGCTGGCATCCCTGGTTGCCATCAAAACCAGTTGAGCATTGGATTCTGTCGGCTTGAATGCATTCACTACTGAATTTAAAGGAATCGGTTGTGCAAACATTTGAAGGCTATCACTCGGAATGGAATCTCGGGAGTCCCGGAGGCTGGGATTACCAAAAGACCACGCAGATTATTGGCAAAGCCGTTTGGCAGAAGTTGTCTCGTATTTTAAAATTTGATGTGGATTTGGATTTTGACCATCCGCTGTTTTTTCCGGTGGACAGCTTTGCCGAAATGTTGATTGCGGCCCACAGGGCGCGCGCCGGTCGAAATCCGGGTCTTGTCGCCGTGGTTGCAGAGGCGGAAACATTGGAAGATGTCACTGAAAACCGCAATCTGGCCGATCGTCTCAGTACCGCTGAAGGAATTACCGGTGCCTTGATGGCCCCCCAAGAACTCGACATCAAAAGCGGCGCCGTTTGCTGGCAAGGTCAGCCGATATCGATCATATTTATGGATTTCAATACGGATGTCTTGCTGGCGCTCCATCGCAAACATGATTTAACCCCGGTGCTGCAAGCCGTCAAAGAACACCGTGTTATCAATCCCCGCGGCACAGAGCCCTTTAATGTCAAAAGCATGTTTGAACTGATGACCGGCAGATATGCGCAACGCTTTCACAAAGAAATTGTCGAGCGCACTCCCTGGACGCGGCAATTTTATCCCCGCAAAACCCATGGGCCCGATGGCAGCCCGATTGAAGATCTCATCGAATGGACCCGTCGCAACTGGGATGCATTGGTGCTTAAACCGGAAAGAGGCTACTCCGGGCATGGGGTTCGGGTCGGTACGGTGAATACCGATATCGACGAGGCCATCGATCTGGCATTGGATGAAGGAAATTACATCGTGCAGCAAAAAGTACCGTTGCAGTTATGGGCTGAGGAAATTCCCTATCTGGCAAATGATACCGTCGCGCTTGAACGGGTTCAAACGGATTTTCGCTGTTTGGTGGGGCCCCAAGGGCTGCTGGGATTTGTCGGTCGTTTCGGAGGGGTGCCGACCAATGTCGGCAGCGGAGGGGGATTTCAGCCATTAGCGCTGATTCGTTCGCAAACAAGTGTGCAAGATGCCGTTGCCCGGATTAATGACGCCATCCTGTCTATGGATTACGGTGAACTGCAACAGATTGTTGAAGATCGGAATCAAATGGCGACGGAGATGGCGTTTACCTATCTACTCGGACCGATCCGGGTAGCGCTCAGACCGCGGGTGCTGACCCCGCAGCAATTAAAAGCCGTCCAGGGTTACAGCCAAAAATTATGGGTCGACTGCCTGATGCTGGAGAAGATGTGGCTGGCAGGGGAGTTGGACCAACTGGTCAAAATTGAAAAGGAAGAGCTCGACATTGCCCGTTTACAGCCCTGGAAAGGTTCGGCGGCGATCATCGCATCTGATGGATTGTTTAATTTTGGTGCAGCACCGATTAACCATAAATAATCTTCACAAGTCGTGTCAAATTTCTGGTTCAAAGGTTTAAAGTTCATAGCTGTCAAGCCTCTGGCCTCTTGCTGCTGGCTACTGGCTTCTGGTAGCCGATTCCCTGCCTCCTGCCAGAAGCAAGAAGCGAGAAGCCAGAGGCCAGAACACTGACACCAAAATAAACCCGTGTTTTGCATATCATCTAATTGAACCACCCATTTGATGAGTGTATCATGAGCATAAAGGTTGATCCGGATTGGTGGAAGACGCTGTTTGACGAGGTCTATTTAGTGACCGATGCGCGGTCGGTCTGCGACCGTCAAATTACCCATCGGGAAGTGGATCTGATCTGTCGGCTGTTGCCGATTAAAGACGGGCATAAAATATTGGACGCATGTGGCGGCCACGGGCGCCACAGTTTGGAACTCAGCCGCCGAGGGCATACGATCTGCACCCTCCTTGACTACTCCGAGCCCTTAATCCAGATTGCCCGAGCCACCGCCGACAAAAATGATCTCAAGATGGCGTTTATCTGCGGCGATGCACGTCAGATGGATATCGCGCCAAACAGCTATGATCATGTCATCATCATGGGCAACTCGCTGGGGTATATTCAGGAAGAAGGGGCGGATGCCCAAATTATTTCCGAGGCGATTCGGGTCCTGCGGGCCGGCGGCTGGATCTTGGTGGATGTGGCCGATGGTGCCGCTGTTCGGTCTTCATTCAGCACCAATGCCTGGCATGAAATCGGTGACGACATTATCGTTTGTCGCCAGCGGGAAATCCAGGAACCCTTCATCTGTGCCCGTGAAATTGTCTTAAGCAAAAGCAATGGGATTATTCGGGATCAAAATTATGCCATTCGAATGTATAATACCGCCGATTTATCGGATTTGCTTTCCAAAAGCGGTTTTAGCCAAATTAGCATTTACAGCGAATTTTCACCCCATGGATCCGATGGCGATTACGGGTTTATGAACAATCGCATGATAGCCATCGGTCAGAAATGATCGTTTTGTCTACAGATCTTTTTTCTGTGATATTTTTTTGAAAGGATTAAACCATGGTCATCCAGAGTATTGCAGGATTATTGGTCTTTGCCGGCATTGCCTGGTGCTTGAGTGAAAACCGCAAACAGGTCAGCATCAAGATTCCGATCGTTGGCATCATCATACAACTGGCTGTGGGGATTATTTTACTGAAGCTTCCGATCTTCAGGGAATTTTTTCTTTTGTTGAATCGCATGGTGCTGTCATTGCAGTCAGCGACGACGGCGGGAACATCTTTTGTTTTCGGCTATCTGGGTGGCGCTGACTTACCCTTTACCGAAACCTTTCCCGGCGCGAGCTTTATCTTAGCATTCCGAGCCCTTCCGCTCGTGCTGTTAATGAGCGCCCTGTCGGCCTTGCTGTTTTACTGGAAGGTTTTACCGTTTGTGGTAAGGGCATTTTCCTGGGCGTTGCAGAAAACCATGCGGTTAGGAGGGGCTGAAGGCCTGGGTGTTTCGGCCAACATATTTGTCGGCATGGTAGAATCACCGCTTTTTATTCGGCCTTATCTGAAAGAGATGACCCGTAGCGAGATCTTCACTTTGATGACCTGCGGTATGGCCACCATTGCCGGAACCGTCATGGTTTTATACGCCAGTATTTTAAGCGACAAAATCCCGGATGTGATGGGCCATATCCTGACCGCTTCAATTATCAGCGTGCCGGCGGCGGTGACGATTTCTAAAATCATGGTGCCCGAAACCAAAGCGCCCACCGGTGGCCAATTAAGTGCTCCGGATCCGGCATCCAGCTCGATGGATGCCGTCACCAAAGGAACCCTGCAGGGTATTGATTTGCTGCTAAATATCATTGCCATGCTCGTGGTTCTGGTGGCGCTGGTTTATCTGGTCAATTTGATGTTGGGGCTTTTGCCCAAT
>JASFEV010000333.1:0-4325 GCA_050124655.1 Desulfobacterales bacterium | reverse complement strand
ATCAGCACGGAGGTGGGAATATCGCTGACATCCTTGGGACGCTGCACTTTGGCTATCTCAACGAACAATGCCAAGTCTTTTTCCCGTGTCTGCTTGAACATAAATTTGCGCAACGGCGCAGCCGCATTTTGCAGGGCCTGCTGCTGATCGATTTTTTCATCCAAATACGGTTGTAACGCATCCTGGTTGACCTGTTGCCAGACCGGGGTCATGATAAAAAAGGTTAGAAACAGCGCCAGACCAATAATCACTTGATTGGGCGGCATTTGCATGGTTCCCAGCGCCCGACGCAACAGCGACAGCACAATCACACAGCGGGTAAACGAGGTCAGCATGATCAAAATCGCCGGTGCTAAGGACAGAATCGTCATCAACAGAAAAATCTGCAAGACCACCGCCATTTTGCCAGGTTGCTGAGTTTGGTCCATATCGATGCGAATAAAGGCCGGGCTCTCTTCCGGCTCGGCGGCCCCTGCCTCAGCCGCAGCGCCTAAAATCGCGCTGAGACCGATTCCGAGGGCCAAAAAAACCAGCAGCAGCCATGGATATCGCCGCTGCGATTTGCCGGACCCGCAGATACTATGCCTGCAATGCGGCATCAAAAAATAGGCCCCGGTGGGACCATATATGGATGGCTGTCTGAACATCATCGATCGTTTTTGGACACCGTCATTCGCCGCGTAATTTTATGCAAATAATCAGAAAATGAAGGCGTGATGTCTTCGATTTCCGGGTTATGAATTCGATCTAAAGTCGCCTTGTCCTCTATTGTGGTCAGCAGGCGGATCGTGTCGCCGGAGATCCCCACCACCAGGATGGCGCCGGGGATTTCCACGAGTGAAATATTCTTTTTCATGCCGATATACTGGCTGGCCAATACCCGGATCATCTTGCCCCCCCGGGCCCCCATCTCTTTGCGCATGAATCGCCTGCTCAACATAAAAAAGATGCCGATACCTGCCATAACCAGCGCCAGGGCGCCTAACATTTTTAATGATGTGGCCAACATGTCCGGTGTGGCATTCATTTTAACCTCTTGATACGTTCGGAGGGGCTGATAATCTCGTTCAAACGGATACCGTATTTTTCATTCACCACCACGACCTCACCCCGCGCGATGAGCTTTTGATTGGCAAAAATCTCCAGGGCATCTCCGGCTAATTTGGAAAGTTCGACCACCG
Organism: Desulfobacterales bacterium; assembly: GCA_050124655.1. Lineage (GTDB taxonomy): Bacteria > Desulfobacterota > Desulfobacteria > Desulfobacterales > JAHEIW01 > JAHEIW01. The sequence goes on along the minus strand of JASFEV010000333.1, from coordinate 3,144 downwards.
ACCCCTGGCCCAGCTGGAGCAGCTCGTTGATCAATATTTTGGTTCGGCCCAGCTCAACCGAAATTTCCAAAGGAATATCCAGCAAAAAGTCCATATCACTCGATAAAGCGCCGTTTTTGGCACCCGCGGATTTAGGATTTTTCGGTGCCGCTGGTTTCGGTTGAGCCTCCGCTTTTTCAGCAGCGGCCGGCTTTTTCTCCGGTGGCGTCGTCTGTTTTTTTTCTTCTTTATCAGAATCTGGCATGGCTAGCGTTTGCCTCCATTGGAATTTATCAATTTTGCAATTTCCACCGCACGGTTGCCTTTGATAATCCCCGGATAGCCAAGATATTTGGGAATCTGGTCAACACTGATGGAAATAAGATCCTCCGGGCCGGCTTTGAGCGTTATCACGTCTTCGAGTTGCAGGTTCAGCAGCTCCCTTACGGTCTGCTGGGTGCGGCCCAGTTCGGCAATAATGGTCACATAAGTATCTTTTAAAAGTTCTTTGAGCTGCGGGCGCCAGGTATTTTTCATATCTTGGTCTCGCAGGTACATGGGGGATAGTTTCTCTTTAATCGGATCCAGCATCAGGTAGGGAATCGCCAGATGGAAGTTGCCGGCGAATTCTTGGCCCTTAAGCGCAAAGACAATGATCAGCATAATATCGCCGGGCGGCACCAGCTGAACAAATTCGGGTTTGGTTTCGATTTTTTTCAGGCCGATCTCCACCGGATAGACCGTCGACCAGGATTGTTCAAAGCAGGCTAAAAGATCGAGGGCAAATTTTCGAATCATGCGCTGCTCGATCTGGGTAAAATCGCGAACGTGAGTCGATGGCTTGCCGTCACCGCCAAACATGCAATCAATCAAGCAAAAGACCAGATTGGATTCAATGCCCAGCAAGGCATGTCCGATCAGCGGTTTCATACTGAAGAGGTTAAAACTGGTCGGGCTTGAAAATGCGCTGATGAATTCCTGGTATTTCACCATTTCGGTCGAGACAAATTCGATGGTGATCGTTCTTTGCATCGAAGACAGCAAAGTCGTTTGCACGATGCGCAGGAACTTGTCCCAGACTTCCTCAAGAGCCGAAAATTGGTCCCGCAATATAATATCATTGGATGTCAGATTATAAGGGGCCGCTTCGACATCCTTTGCGGATTCCTGCTCGAAGTCGACATCACCTCTTTCCATAGCGGAAAGCAGCGCATCAATCTCTTCTTGTGTAAGTATTTGATTTGACATAAGACTCGTGTTTACTGAACGACAAACTCCGTAAAAAAGACATCGCTGATAACCGCTCTGGGAAACAGGCTGTTGAGTTTGCCGATAATTTCATCCCGCAGGGCGGTTTTGCCTTCGATGCTGGCGATGTCTTCAAAGCGCTTGGATGGCAGTATCATCAAGATACGGTCTCTGATCTGGGGCAGCCGCTCAGTGAGCTTATTGGCATCGGTTGCCGCCATGAGCTCCAAGTCCATGGTTATTCTTAAATACCGATTGCGTTCCGCGTCAGCCAGATTGACAATAAATGTATCCAAAGAAAACAACGGTCCCAGCTGAGCCGTTTGGCTCGGATCGGCTTCGGCATTCGGAACCGCGTTTGCGGCGACATTGATCTCGGAAAGCTTGCCCCACATCATGAAAAATCCAGCGGCCAGGCCGACGGTGATCACCAGCATGACCACGATAATCAAAAACATGACTTTATTTGACATTTTCCTGTTTGCCCTCCGTTAGTAATAGGATTTCCACCCGTCTGTTTTGCATGCGATTGGCGGGCGTATCATTGGCGACCAGCGGCCGCGATTCACCGTATCCCACCGCTGAAAGTCGACGGGGATCGATGTTGCCGAGCTCGACAAAATATTTAACCACATTGACCGCCCGCGCCACCGACAGTTCCCAGTTGGACGGGAATCGCGGGGTCCGGATGGGGATATTGTCGGTGTGACCTTCAACCCGTACCGCATCCTGCCTTTTTTGGATGATTTTAGCGACGCGGTTTAAGAGTGCATGGCCGTCTGGGTTGATATGTGCTTTTCCAAAATCAAAAAGAATCTGGTCTTCAAAAGAAAGGCGAATCCCCTCGTTAATGGGGATCACCTTAATGCCAAAATCGGCGGTCAAAGATTTGATGAGCGCATCGCTTGCAAGCCCGCTTAAAGGTTCGTCCTTTTTTGATCTTTTGGTACCTTCGGCCTGGGTGAGGATATGGGACATGTCCTCAACCGGCTGAGTCGTTTTGACACTGATATCGACGTTGCGGCCGGCTTCTAAAATGCCCAGTCCGCTTTGCAGTGCAAACTGAAAATCTTGCATTTTTTTGGCATCGACACTGCTCATGGTAAACAGGAGAACGAAAAAAACCATCAACAGTGTTACCAGATCATTAAAGGTGGTCAGCCAGCGGGCACTGTTGCTGTCTTGCTCTGTAGAATGATGTGATCGTCTTCTCATGAGCGCTCCCCGCTGTCGGGATCCGGGTTCTCCGGCCGAATGAAGATGACTTCAACTCGTCGGTTTTTATTGCGGTTTTCAGCTGTATCATTGGCCACTAAAGGCTGAAATTCGCCAAAGCCTTCCGCCGACAGCCGTTGTGAATCGATCTGATGGTGTTCAATAAAATAGCGCAACACATTGACCGCACGGGCGGTGGACAGTTCCCAATTGGACGGAAACAAGAACGTGCGAATGGGAACATTGTCCGTATGCCCTTCAATGCGAACCAGATATTCGGTTTGGGCAATAATCGCCCCGATTTTTTCAAGCAGCGGCAAGGCCTCCGAAGAAATCGACGCCACCCCTGATTCAAAAAGGGTATGTTCGGACAGGCGCATCACCAGACCTTCTTTAGAAAAAAGCACTTTGATCTCATCTTTCAGGTCAAATCGATCCGAGAGCAGCTCGAGATGCCCAAAAAGCTTGGCCATTGCAGAGCGGGTTGGGACCATTTCGGCGGATTTCGGCACGACCGCCTGTCCGGATTCAAATTTGAGCCCACCGGGAAATAAATTGACGGCGTTGCTAAATGAGCGCACAAATTGCATCACCTTGGCTTCTTCCATGGTGGAAAAGGAGCACAACATGATAAAAAAGCACAGCAATATGAGAATAAAGCCGGAGTAGACAATTTCCCATCCAGGGCCGGATTGGCTGTCT
>JASFEV010000332.1:0-4379 GCA_050124655.1 Desulfobacterales bacterium | reverse complement strand
TGACAATACTTTATAACAACCTGTCTTTTAAATCACTTTTGGCGATGTGTTAAACACATATGACGACGTTTCTTGTTTCTTATGAGCAAAAGAATGCCTGATGTTTTGGTCAATTGGATTGTGAGGTAAACCATGAAAAGATGTCTAAAAATATTGTTAAGCATAATTGCGATTGTTTGTGTAGTCGGACCTAATCTCTCTAATATTCAAGCTGCGGAATTTCGCCATCACGAAGCCCACGAACATGGCGTTGCTCACATGAATGTGGCTTTTGAAGGAAATGAATTATATATTGAACTCATCAGTCCGGCTGCAAATATTGTGGGCTTTGAACACCAGCCGCGTACCCAAGAACAGAAGGCTGCCGTGAAGGCGGCCATCAAAAAGCTTGAAGCTGGAGAGAAACTTTTTGAACTTCCCTCAGGTGTAGGGGGCAGACTGGTCAAATCCAGGGTTCATACCGACATCAACGATGATTCCGGCCACGCATCCGATGATGCGAAGTCACATGAACATGATGAAATGAGCGGGGACGCTGGGCACGAAGCGGAGAAACACGGCCATGAGGAACATCAGCATGGGGATGCGCACGAACGCCACAGCGAATTTAAAGCCGAATATCATTTTGTATGCAAAAATCCGGCAAAAGTTGCGTACGTTGACGTTATGCTGTTTAGCGTCTTTTCCGGTATTGAACACATCGAGGTGCAGCTATTGACTGGCAACGAGCAAACAGCTTTTGAACTGACCGCAACAAAAAAGAAAGTTCTTTTTAAGAATTAGATCCCGGCCTTCATGAATGATTGCCTAATATTCGAATGAAAATGCCCAATAAAAATAATCCTGACCTGGCAATTGATGTATCAGGACTGTGCTTCGCATGGCATAGCCATGAGCCTCTGTTAGAAATTGATGCTTTGCAGATAAAACGAGGAGCGCGGATTTTTATTGAAGGACCAAGCGGCAGCGGCAAGAGTACTCTGCTCAGCCTGATCGCAGGCGTTGTCACACCGCAGAAAGGCACTATTACCATAAACGATCGGCGTGTAAGTGCATTAAACGGTGCTGACAGGGACCGCTTCCGCGCAGACCACATTGGATTTATTTATCAGATGTTTAACCTGATTCCTTATTTATCCGTAGTTGAAAACGTCACATTGCCGTGCCGGTTTTCTTTGCGCAGGCGAGAAAGGGCTGCAGCCCGATCTTCAAGTTTCGAAGCAGAAGCCATGCGTTTGCTCAAAAGTCTGGGTCTGGATAGCGCATCGGTCATAAAAAAGCCTGCAAATGAATTGAGTGTGGGACAACAGCAGCGAGTGGCCGCTGCCCGCGCGCTAATTGGTGCTCCTGAAATAATTATCGCCGATGAACCCACATCTTCTCTTGATACCGACTACCGTAAAGCTTTTATACGGCTGTTATTTCAAGAAAGCGATCCGAAAGAGACGACCCTAATCTTTGTCAGCCACGATACAACCCTTGCTAATCTTTTTGATCAGACGATTCGGCTTGCTGACATTAACAAAATCTAAAATTGCAAACGCAATGATAATTGAGATTAAAAACCATGTTCGGTCTTGCCATTAAAAGCATGCGCAACCGCAAGTTTACAACGATTCTGACCGTTGTATCCATTGCGTTGAGTGTGACCCTATTGTTAGGTGTCGAGCGAATTAGAAAAGAGACAAGGCAAAGCTTTGCCAATACCATATCGGGAACCGATTTGATTGTAGGGGCTCGAAGTGGGCCGGTACAGCTTCTTCTTTACGCCGTATTTCGAATTGGTAATGCAACCAACAATATATCATGGAAAAGCTATCAGGAAATTGTCCGGAATCCAAATATCAAATGGACCATTCCCATATCGCTGGGGGACTCTCACAAAGGCTATCGGGTCATGGGAACCAATACGGATTACTTTAAATTTTTCCGTTTTGCTGGCGGACGCCCGCTGGAAATGGCTGATGGAAAAATGTTCGAGGGGGTTTTTGATGCAGTACTCGGCGCTGAAGTTGCCAAGACTTTAGATTATCGCATTGCCGATCCGATAATCATTGCACACGGGGCCGGAGAGGTCAGCCTTATCAAGCACGATGACAAACCGTTTAAAGTGGTCGGTATTTTAAAAAGGACCGGAACACCGGTAGACCGGACGGTACATATTCTCCTGGAGGGCATGGAAGCGATTCATATCGACTGGAAAGATGGAGCTCCCATTCCCGGATATTCGATTTCTTCGGATCAACTTGTCAATATGGACCTGACACCAAGGGCCATAACCGCTTTTTTCGTTGGGCTTAAGTCACGTATTGCCGCCTTTAGTGTGCAACGTTTCGTGAATGAATATCCGCCAGAACCGCTTTTGGCGATATTGCCGGGCGTAGCCCTGCAGGAATTATGGGATCTTATCGGTGTTGCTGAAAAGGCATTGTTTGCTGTTTCCGGCTTTGTTGTGGTTGTCGGGCTGTCCGGCATGCTCATTGCACTGATGACCAGTCTAAATGAGCGCCGCCGAGAAATGGCTATCTTACGATCGGTGGGGGCGCGACCGCTACATGTTTTTTCGCTGATCGTAGGTGAATCGGCCATGTTAACCTTCCTGGGTATCATCACCGGTGTTGGTTTGTTATACGGACTCTTGTTTGTAAGCCAGCCATTGATCATCACCCGATTCGGATTATTTATTGCCATTGGCGGATTGTCAACGTACGAAGTGATACTAATGGGGATCGTATTTCTGGCAGGTTGTTTAATTGGCATGATACCAGGGTATCAAATTTATCGTTACTCACTTGCAGATGGCATGACGATACGAATATGAAATAAGGAATACCTCATGAAAAAATACATTTTGACATTATGCATCATCATTTGCACCCTATTTTATCTTCAGGCCTCGGGTGAACAGGTTCGTCAATTGTCGTGGAAAGATTTAGTGCCTGCGCACCTTTTATCAGAAGATCCCTTGGCCAAATTAACCGAGGAGCAAAAAAACATGGTCTATTGGGTCATTAATACACTCGACAACCTGCCAATGAGAGGGCCGGAAACTGAAGAATACTACAAAGAAATCGACAAAGCCATACCGGAGCTTAGAAAATCCGGAATTAATATTAATGAGTTGATGGAAAAAAGAAAGCAACTCCGAATGGCCATTGTAGAGGAACTCAATGGTCAACGGATTCGCATCCCGGGTTATCTCCTGCCGTTGGAAATGTCTGATACCAAGGTAAAAGAATTTCTTCTGGTTCCTTACATTGGGGCGTGCATTCATGTTCCGCCTCCGCCCCCCAATCAGATTGTTCACGTAAACATAGTTCAAAATGAAGGTTACAGGGTCAAAACGATGTATGAGCCGGTCTGGGTAAGTGGTGAAATATCGGTAAAATCAATGGTTAAAGATCTTTATTTGGTTGATGGCTCAGCCGGAGTGGACATTGGATATTCAATGCAAGCCACCCATATTGAGCCTTATAAGGAGTAAGCGCCAGGTTAATGGCCAGATGCTTTCTTAAATACTATGCTCGTCTTTCACGTGCCTTGAGTTATAATATTCTTTAGCATATCATCACCCTTATCTCATATTTAGATAAAAGATTCGATTAACATGAGGACGATATCGTTGATCATTTTTGTGGCGCTTCTCTCAGGTGCCTTTTATGCTCCAGTGGCAAACGCTTGCGTGATTTGCGTTCCCTACCCAAAAACCACGCTTGCTGATGTACTTAATGAGAGAAAGTCGGTCATTTTAGCAAGGGAAAAGATAGGAAAACCGTATTTGTTTTACGCTGTTGTAGTTTTAAAAGGGGCGATTGACGGCAATGATTTCAAAGCCTTTATAAATTCGGCCGATCGGCGAATGCTCAGCAAGAATCTGAAAGATGTTGCCGTATTTGGGAAAAAGGACTCCGGTGATGATTGGCGGTACATTGCATATGCGGATAGAGAGTATCAGGCGTTCGTCCGAGAAATTATCTTGCAAGCTGATAGTTGGCAAAAATTTAATGGTAACTTACGCCGCATTGATTTCTTCGCAGAGCGTCTAACCAACAGCAACCTGCGTATTCGCGATCAAGCCTATCTCGAAGTTGGCAGAGCGCCGTATTCATCAATCAAGCGCATCGCCGGCTCCATACCGCGCCGGCAAATTCGTGAGCTTCTGGCCAACTGGCGTCTCGTCGAATGGCATAGCCTATATATCCTGATGCTTGGGCAAAGCCGGCACCCCGACGATCATGCCTACATACGAAATCAGTTAGAAAATTACGCCCAGCATCAAATGACACTGAACCTATCAGCATGGGTTGCAGCATTCATTGAATCCCAACCGGATTCTGGTGTTGAAGAGATCGAAAAACTGTATTTCAGCACCAGAGATA
>JASFEV010000331.1:0-4395 GCA_050124655.1 Desulfobacterales bacterium | reverse complement strand
TAAATCGCGTTGTGGTGGCGGCCTGCACGCCTAAAACCCATGAGCCGCTGTTTCAGGAAACATTGCTCAACGCCGGCTTAAACAAATACCTGTTTGAGATGGCCAACATCCGCAATCAGGACTCATGGGTGCATAAAAACAACCCGGAACTGGCCACCAAAAAAGCCAAAGACCTGGTTCGCATGGCGGTTCACAAGGTCTCCTTGATGGCCCCGCTGAAGGAAGCCGAACTCGAGATCAATCAAACCGCCATGGTGGTAGGCGGCGGCATCTCCGGTATGGCCGCGGCCCGCAGTCTGGCGCGGCAGGGATATGAAACCCACATTGTTGAAAAGGATTCGCTGCTGGGGGGCCAGGCCCGCAAAATTTACCGCACCGCTTCCGGAGATAGTGTACCGCAAAAACTGGCCGGCCTCATTGATGAAATTCAAAAAAATAAAAAGATTCATGTTCATCTTGATACCGAGATCAAACAGGTGGAGGGGTTTGTCGGGAATTTTGAAACCACCCTGGCGGTCAACGGGAACGAAGAGATTCTTGAACACGGGGTAGCCGTCATGGCGACCGGAGCATCGCCGTATCAACCCGACGAATATCAGTACGGTAAAGACCCGCGCATTCTGACCAGCCTGGAGCTTGATCGCAAATTTATTGAAAATGACGCTGCCCTGAAAAAATTAAACTCGGCGGTGTTTATTCAGTGTGTCGGCTCCCGCGAGCCGCAGCGGCCGTATTGTTCACGGGTGTGTTGTACGCATTCGGTCGACAATGCGATGGAGCTCAAAAAACTGAACCCCGAGATGAACGTATTTGTGCTTTATCGGGAGATGCGCACATATGGAGAGCGCGAGGAGTTGTACAAACAGGCACGCGAAGCCGGAGTGATTTTTATTCGTTTCAGCCTTGAGAACAAACCTGAAGTCGTCAGCAAGGACGGTAAATTATTCGTCAAGGTCATCGATCATGTCATTGGGCGGCCGGTGCAAATCGAAACCGACCTGATCAGTCTGGCAACGGCCATCGTGCCCAATAAGGTCGAAAATCTAGCGACCTTTTTTAAAGTTCCGCTGAATGAGGACGGCTTTTTTGTGGAACGGCATGCCAAACTGGGACCGGTTGAATTTGCCACCGACGGTGTATTTTTATGCGGCATGGCGCATTATCCCAAACCCATCGATGAGTCCATCGCCCAGGGGCAGGCGGCCGCCTCCCAAGCTGTTGCATTACTGGCGCGCAAGACCATCTTTACCAGCGGAACCATCGCTGAAACCGATCCCATGCTGTGCAGTGAGTGTGGAGTGTGCGTATCCGTATGTCCGTATTCAGCGCCCTCTTTTACCGAAGAGGGGCCCTTCACCGGTAGAGCCCAGATCAATCCGGTGCTTTGCAAGGGGTGTGGGCTGTGCGTGGCCTCCTGCCGCTCCGGGGCAATCCATCTGAAGGGATTTGACAACGATCAGATTTTTGCTCAAATTTTTTCGTTAAGTGAAGCCGTTTAATAAGGAGTTATAATATGTCCGATTGGGAACCCAAAATTGTTGCCTTTTTGTGCAACTGGTGCAGCTATGGTGCTGCCGACCTGGCCGGTGTGGGTCGGATGGAATATCCGTCCAACATCCGGGTCGTCCGTATCCCCTGTACCGGCAGAATGGATCCGAAATTTTTCATGGCGGCCTTACGCGAGGGCGCCGACGGCGTCTGGGTATCCGGGTGACATCCCGGCGAATGCCATTACCTGGAAGGTAATTATTACGCCCGGCGCAAATTTGCCCTGTTTCAGAACCTGATGGAGCATATGGGAATTGAACCCGGCCGCCTGCAGTTTTCCTGGGTCTCCTCGGCGGAGGCCACCAAGTTTGTCCAGGTGGTCACTGAGGTCACCCAGGCTATCAAGGAGCTGGGACCGAATGAAACTTTAGTCAAAACCATGCCTGAGGTCGCTTAAGATGTTAAGCTACATTGATAAAATCAAAGAAATTTCCAAACGACTTTTAGAAGAAGGCCAGGTCGAAATGGTCATCGGGTTCCGCAAAGGGACCGTTCCGATGATGAATGAGCCCTATTTTGCAAAAACTCCCGAAGCGGTAGAACACTTCATCTGGGACAGCAATTGCGGTATCAATCTGTGCAATTATCTGACGAATCGCACCGAGAAAATCGGCATTCTGGCCAAAGGATGCGATTCCCGTAATATCGTTACCCACATCATTGAAAACAAAATCAAGCGCGACCGGCTCGTCATCATCGGTGTACCCTGCCAGGGGATGATCGACCGCCGTAAAATATCCGCCATGTTCGACGGGGAAATCGGTGAGGTTATCGAAGATGGCAATACGATTACTGTCAAAGGCGCAGATTTTAGAGAAACCATCGACAAAAAAGACGTGCTCCAGCAAAACTGCGCTGTGTGTAATCACCGCAACCCGGTCATCCACGATGAACTGGTGGCCGATCCGGTTGAAGAGCAGACTGATATGGACCGCTACGCGGACGTGCGCGAAATAGAAGCCCTGTCGCCGCAGGAAAAAGCAGCCTACTTTAAAAAACTTCTGGAGCCCTGTATTCGGTGCTATGCCTGTCGCAATGCCTGTCCGCTGTGTTATTGCCCCACCTGCTTTACCGATGAATCGCGCCCGCAGTGGGTTGGTAAGAGCCAGGACCCGACAGACGTGACCACCTTCCATTTTCTAAGGGCTTATCATTGTGCCGGTCGCTGCACCGATTGCGGCGCGTGCGAACGTTCCTGTCCGGTGGGCATTAACATGCGTGTTTTCACCAAAAAACTGGAAAAGGATTGCCTGGAGCTGTTCGGCTGGGAAGCCGGCCTGGATCCGGACGTACGACCTCCCCTGGATACATTCAAACCCGGTGATCCGGATGATTTTATTAAATAAGAAGTGTTTAGTGTTTGGTATTTAGTATTTTGTGTTTGGTGTTTAGTTTTTAGCACTTGGCAAATTTCCTTAAATAGCTCGCCCTAAACACAAAACACTAAACACTAAAAACAAAGGTATTTTTATGATGAAGATCGTTCAAATCAACAAAGATAGCTGGGCGGATGGACTTAAACAATTATCCGAATCCTATCGCCTCTTCGGCCCGCTTAAGGAAGCGGATTTTCACAATTTTAAACAACTTGAGACTGGTCAGGTACCGGATTTAAGCTGCTTAAACACGCGTCTGTCGCCCAAATCGATCATCTATCCTCAATCGGAAGTGATGTTCAAATATACGCTGGATGAAAACGAAAAAGACCATCACATCCTTAAAGAAGTCGATAAGGACTATAGCCCACAGGCGATTATCGGCATCCGCCCCTGCGATGCCAAAGCCTTTGAGCTCGTCAGGCTTAATTTCGATGGCCCTGATTATAAGGACCCATATTGGCTCAACGCCTATGAAGCCACCACGCGGGTGGGATTGGCCTGTGATTCACCTTGCAAAACCTGTTTTTGTACCACCGCCGGCTGCGGGCCCTATCACGAGGAAGCATTGGACCTGCTGCTGATCGATAATGGCGACCATTACTGGGCCAAAGTCATCACGGATAAAGGTGATGCATTTCTGACAGCCGCCGGATGGACTGCTACGGTTGACGAAAAATCGGCCCTCAAGGAAATCGAGGGCAAAAAGAAGGCGGCCGAAGATAAAATATCGGCTTTTGTAAAGACCGACAACCTGCGGGAAATCGAGACCAACGATCTTTACAATGCAACATTTTGGGAGGAAGTTTCCTTTGCCTGTATTAATTGCGGCACCTGTACCTACGCGTGCCCGACCTGCTGGTGTTTTGATATACAGGATGAAAACCGCGGCAACCACGGCTGCCGCATGCGCAATTGGGACAGCTGCATGTATCCACTGTTTACCCTGCATGGTTCCGGTCATAATCCCAGGGGCACCAAGCTTCACCGGGTTCGCCAGCGATTTATGCATAAGCTAAAATATTATGTCGATAAATATGATGCGGGCATCCAATGCGTGGGATGTGGCCGCTGTATACGCCACTGTCCGGTTAATATCGACATTCGTCGTGTTTGTGGATATATGAACAACGTCCTCGCTTCTGCGGATGCTTGTGAAGTGTAATCTTATTGAATATTTTTGATTGCAGATTAAATATTCAATTTAAATGGGGGATCATCGTGCTAAATCCATATCTGCCTTATCCGGTTCGCATCGATCACATCAGCGTTGAAACCGAAGATAAGAATCTGAAAACGTTTAGATTTGTCTTTCTCAACCCGGAAGATGAAGAAAAATTTGCTTATCACGCCGGTCAGTTCGCCGAACTGTCAGTCACCGGAAAAGGCGAAATACCGATTGGGATCGCCTCGTCTCCGACGGAGAAAGGATTCATTATGTTCACCGTCAACAAAGTGGGACTGGTATCAT
>JASFEV010000330.1:0-4423 GCA_050124655.1 Desulfobacterales bacterium | reverse complement strand
AAATTTGAGCATCCACCAAAAAATACCAGAACATGGGGAAGTAAAAAATGACCGCAAAAAGGATAAACCACCAGATAAAGGCAATTTTATGGCGGCTTTTTTTGGCCAGATAGTTCCAGAAGGCGTGCATTAAGGCGGCGGTCAGAACCAGTGCCAGGGCTGTACCACTCATGGCATTACCTGTTGCTGCCGAAAAGTTGCGGACACATCTTGCGGTAATTTGCAATTTCGCGGGAGATATCCATCTCGGCAAGGTGACGAGAAAGATCTTCAGGTGAAAAAGGCAACTGTTTAAACATCTGCTTTTCGAGAATCTGCGTTTTATCCCACAGCAATTGAATGCGCTGCTTGTGCTGCGGTTGAGTGCCGTATCTTTGCTGGATATAGCGCATACGCTCATCCAATGACACTATGCGGTCATGCAGCACCCGCTTGTCGGCATAATTGACGATCACGGCTTCTGAAATATCATTGGGATCTGAATATTCATCCAGCCGGACATGTTGCCGCACGAGATTACCGATCGCCGCATAACCCAGATCGGTTAATTGCTGTCCGCCGGTGAGGGCATGGTTCTCAGCAGTTTCAAAACTGCGGCTTTTGGTAATATCATGCAGCAAGGCTGCGGCCTGTACAAGCTGCCCGTTTAGATGGTTCCCCTTTGATGTAAGGTGGTCGGTCAGACACATCGCCACCCGACAAACCTGGATGGAGTGGACCACGATGTGTTCGGGCATCAGCATATCGCACATCAATTGCAAACAATCATTTTTGGATAACATATTCATTTTGCCAGTATCACGTCCACCATTTCGGCAAACCCGAAACCACCTTCCTGCCGGGTCACATAGGCCGGGTTATGCTGAATTTTTTCTTTGAATTTAGTAATATTGGCGACACCCACCGACTGCGGGAAAAATTGAAACATGGGCACATCATTGGGGGAATCCCCGACAAAGATCACATCTTCTTTAACAGCTTCCAGATCGTCTTTAAACACTTCGGCAAAGAGCATGCGGGTCATGGTCAGTTTGTCATAAACGCCGAACCAGCCATTGACATGAATCGAGCTGATTTTGGCCTGGGCGCCGGCAGCTTCAAAAAGGGCCACAATTCGATTAACCTCCGCCATGGATAGCGGTGTCACATCTTCACAATAATCAATTGCCAGATCAGCCTCCCGATAGGATTGATCAGCAGAAACCCGGCAGCCGGGTACTTTTTTAAGGATCTCCTGTTTGAGGCTTGCCAGTCTGTTGCGATCGGTGCTGCGCTGTTCTTCCGCTATAAAGTAACGCCGGTGCATTTTGCGCTGGCGGTCATCATAATAAAAATAAAAGGCGCCGTTTTCCCCGACGATAGCGTCCACCGGCCACATGCGGGCGATGTGGTCACACCAGCCCGCCGGCCGACCCGTAATGGGGACCATGCGAATGGCGGCTGCTTGGACCCGCTCCATGGCGGCAAACACGGCAGCCGGCAGCCGACCATTGAGCGTCAGGGTGTCATCGATATCCGCCAGAACGTATCGAATGCGTTTTTTTATCGCTTTGGGCATTTTTCCGATTGGTTTCATCAGTCCACCCCGAAGGTATTTTTAAGATAAATTTGGTAAACGTTGCTTTACAGACGTCGCACTGAGCTTGTCAACATCCCATAAAGCAACCCTCATCGAACCGAACTTTTACTATACAACGATAAGACAAATTTTCCACCTTTTTGTTTCCCAATCCATACAAAGTATATTATGATTAAAATTCTGCTAAGAGAGGAATAATGAAATGAAAGAAAAATTACTCGCCGCCATGGAAAAGGCTGCCCGGGAAGTCAGGCAGTGGCCGCAAAAACAGGTCCAGGTATTTCATCATAATGATTCCGACGGCCTGACCTCGGGCGCCATTCTGACAAAGGCATTTACACGCGCAGGCTTTAAGGTGCAGCGTTCCTGTCTGGAAAAACCCTATCCAAAATTATTGCACAAGGTCTATGAACAATCCGGCGCTTTGATTGTATTTGCAGATTTTGCCGGTCGTATTGCCCCGATGCTGTCGGATTTAAACCAGGGTCGGAACCTTACATTGATTTTGGACCACCACGTGGCTGAAGCCGCCACCGACCCCAGGGTGTACAACCTGGATCCGGATCTGTTCGGTCTTAAGGGCGATCGCGACATCTCCGGCTCCACCACCTGTTATCTGTTTGCAAAAACGCTGGATCCATCCAATAGCGATCTGGCCCCCATCGCCACCGTCGGAGCGGTGGGCGATGAGTTTTTTGTGGATGGCTGTCTGGCCGGCGAAAATCGGGAAGCGGCCAGCGAAGCGGTTGCACAGGGCAAGCTGGAAATTCGCGAACAGGATATGGGTGAACGTTACTATTTACATACCTCTAATGGGCCGGTTGCCTGTGATGAACTCGGCGCTTATCTGGACACCCTGGGGGCTGCCGGCTATTATCAAAATGGGCCGGACATGGGAATCAAGGTCTGTTTGGAAGGCGCTTCGCCTGAATCCGACCGCATGCTGGATAAGCTCCAGGCAGTTCAAAATAAAGCCTTTGAAAAGGAAATTTCAAAGATTCAATCTGATGGATTAACAAAAACAACCCATATCCAGTGGTTTCATGTCAAAAACCGTTTCTCTCCCATGGGCGTTAAAATGATCGGCGTATTCTGTGATGCCATTAAAAATACCAAAGACGTCGATCCGCATTGCTACCTGGCCGGGTTTCAAATCATCCCTAACGAAATCCCGGGTTTCGGCCCCATCGAATTCAACGAAGTGAAAATTTCGATGCGGGTTTCTAAACAGATAGAGGCAGAGATCCGGGCCGATAAAAAGATGGGACTCAATATTTTATTACCCGAAGCCACCAACAAGCTCGGCGGATTTTCAGACGCCTGCCACAGCCTGACAGCCGCCACCACCGTGGCCATTGGTAAGGAGGAGGCTCTAATCCAGGAAATGGAATCAATCCTAAAAGCGGTTTCATAGCCCCATATTATGCCCGATAGCTGCGTTACCCCGCCAATATTGGCGGGATTTCACGTCTAATTTTAGGTAGTTTAAAGGTGTTCAACAAGCCGAATTGAATTTAGCAATTGATCATAGCGCCTTGCTGAGCACCTAAAATGAAAGGGATCAGATGCGAAGTCCCGCTATCAAGCGGGGCTATCGAACATAATCTACGGCTCTGAAACCGCTTTTCAATAGAATTATCATATGACAAGGAGGCTACCATGGGTAAAGGCACTGCTTTTGGGAAAACGATTCTGATTGGAGATGCATTTGTGTTGCGCGAAGTTCCGGCGATCGTCTCATCCATTCCCTTTGAAACCGAGTGCGTGGTTGAGCGATTAGACTCAGGACAGGGGTGGACATTGGAAGACAACCGCACGGAAGTTCCGGGATATAAAGACAAGAAAAAAGAGCAGCAGGTGGATTCCATCAATCGAATTCTGGAGGTCATGAGCGTAGATGTTCAAAAAAATCCCCTTAAAATCACCTACGGTGGATCGCTGTTGGCCGGCAGCGGCGTCGGTGCCAGTGCCGCCAGTTGTGTGTCGCTGGCCCGCGCGCTCAACGATGAATTCAATCTGAACTATTCTATCGAGGACATAAATCATGTCGGCTGGGAGGGTGAATTTGCCTACCACGGCATCCCCAGCGGTGTTGACAACACCGCTTCAACGTTCGGCGGTTTAATCCTGTATCATATCAAAAACAAAAAAACGAACTGGGAGCACATCAATCTAAAAAAGCCCGTTGAGGTAGTCTTGGGCAACAGCGGCGTGACGGCCGATACCTCAAAATTAGATGGGCATGTTGAGGCCCAACAGGAAAAAGAGCCGGAATTATTTAAAAAGCGGCTGCAGATGGTTCGTGACCAGGCATTGGAAATGAAAAAGGCATTGGAAGACTATGACCTGGCCAAGGTAGGCCAGATCATGAGCGCCAACCACGAAATCCTGATCGAGATGGATCTTTCCCATGAAACCCTGATTTACCTGTGCAATAAGGCCATAGAGCTCGGTGCGCTGGGTGCCAAGGTGACCGGTGGAGGCCGAGGGGGTTACATGAGTGCCCTGACGCCGGGCAAAGAGCTTCAGGACAAAGTGGCTTCGGCCATGGAAAAGGAGGGATTTAAGGTTATTCGCGCCACAATTGGAGGAAGCTGATAGAGATATCTATCACCAAAAATGAGGATTTCAAATTGTAAAATTGGAAAGCTTTTTTCTCAAGCCTTAGTCATTATATACTCCTAAGTACATTAAACAACCCAAAAGCTTTGCACGGAATTTTGGATTCATAGACATAATGTTTGAAAGTTGAAAGGTCTGCCCCTTGCGACGTGGGTTAAGCTGTGCGACCAATAGAGGTCAAAACGGCTCAGAGCCATAACCAAGGAGGCAGACCATGAAAAA
>JASFEV010000329.1:0-4434 GCA_050124655.1 Desulfobacterales bacterium | reverse complement strand
ATTCCACTGCAAACTCTTAGCGGCTGTTATCAGCCAGAGCTGTTCTAAATAACAAATCCTTATCATGATGTCGGCCGCGATTCAATTCATAGCCGCTTCGTTTACTGCAAAAAAAGGCAATCCGTATGGCTCATTATTGAAGATAGTATTGAATAGACAGGTAAGCAGGCAAGGCTGATAATGGTAAGTTAAAAGCTGAAAGGAATAAAGCAAAAGTAGACATTCATATCATGACCTGTCGTTTTCCGGCCTGATGTGCGTTTCAGAGACGCTGAAGGGCATGCCGCAGCGACTTTCCATGGCGAAGCTCGTTTGAGCGAAGACAGGTCGTTTTCCGGCTTGGGTCGGATTATACCCTCTCTAACAACGCAATCAACCAGCTTGATAAGATGAAAAAATTTAAGGTTGATACTTAGAAATGTATTTTTAAAATCGTAAATGAGCGCTTTTTTCGCTGCGCAAAAAATAAGTTTAAAATGGTTTCAAAATCTTTAGATTTTGTTCGCTGGCCCCGCCTGAAGGCGGGATTTCACGTCTAATTTTATAAAGATAAAGGTGTTCAACAAGGCTGAGTTTTGATGAGATTTAATATTGATTTGTTTAATAATTATATTTTCAAATTATAAATGAGGGCTTTTTTTGCTGGGCAAGGCCGCACAAGGGTTTCAGCTCGAGGCGTACTTGGAGTACGTCGAGGGCTGAAACCCGCGGAGAACGCAGTCTAGCGGAAAAAGAGCCATTTAGGATTTGAAAATCAGATGAGGCCTTGGTCCAGCATGGCCTCCACCACCTTCACAAACCCAGCAATGTTGGCACCATTGACATAGTTGCCGGGGGTCCCATATTGTTCGGCCGCAGCCAGACAGGTGTTATGGATATCTTTCATGATAATCCGGAGGCGCTGGTCCACTTCTTCTTCCAGCCAGTTCAGACGCATGCTGTTTTGGACCAATTCCAGTCCGGAAACCGCTACCCCGCCGGCATTGGCCGCTTTACCTGAAGCAAAAAGGACATTGCGTTCCTGGAAAATATCGATGGCTTCGGGCGTGCAGGGCATGTTGGCTCCCTCACAGATGAGTTTAATATTGTTATTGATCAGATTATACGCATCCTTGTCGTTGATCTCGTTTTGGGTGGCGCAGGGAAAAGCGCACACCGCCCGGTGGCTCCAAAGCGGATTATAATCAAGACTGTAATCGGCATCCGTGTAAACGGCGGACGGGTATTTTTCAGCGTATTCTTTAATCCGACCCCGATGGATATTTTTTAAAAGTTTGACAAAAGCCAGTTTATCGGGGTCGATACCATCGGCATCGTAAATGTAACCGGATGAATCCGACAAGGTAACGACTTTGGCGCCCAGTTCCACCAGCTTTTCAGCTGTGTGTTGAGCCACATTACCGGAGCCGGATACCAGACATGTTTGCGCCTCTAGATTGATGTTACGGGTTGCCAACATTTCAGCGGCAAAATAAACGCAGCCATATCCGGCAGCCTGGGGCCGAATCAGACTGCCACCCCAGTTAACGCCTTTACCGGTCAAAGCACCGGTAAATTCGTTGCTAAGCTTTTTAAACATTCCGAAAAGATAGCCGATTTCCCTGGCACCGACCCCGATGTCAGGAGTGGGAATGTCGGTATTGGCCCCGATATGATGAAACAACTCGGTCATAAAGCTTTGGCAAAACCGCATGACCTCATCGTCTGATTTGCCTTTGGGATCAAAATCAGATCCGCTGGCTCCGCCCCCTAATGGCAGGGTGGTTAACGCATTTTTAAAAGTCTGTTCAAAAGCGAGAAATTTGAGAATACTTTGATTGACTGAAGGATGAAACCGCAAGGCCCCTTTGTAAGGACCAATGGCACTGCTCATTTCAACGTTGAATCCACGATTTACGCATACGCTTCCCTGATCGTCCAGCCAGGGAATTCGAAAGGTGGTAATGCGCTCCGGCTCAACGATTCTTTCCAGCACAGCTTCCTGCCGGTACTGGGGATTCTGATCCAAAACCGGTTTAACGCTTTCGATGACCTCCTGAACGGCCTGCTGAAATTCTTTTTCATTCGGATCTCTGGCGTTAATGGTTTTAATGATGTCTGTCATCGATCCTCCAATTGATATACCGAACAAGGCATAACAAAAAGCTGACAATTTTAATTTTTCCGATTATCGGATCCGTAAATAGACGGCTTTCACGGAAAATGTCAATACTTGATTCTGCTCACATACACAAATAAGTAGCATGTATCTTGATACGGTTGCCAACGGGTTGCCGCTCAGGCGTCTATCCCAAATAGAACGACAAGATTGCTGAATAAAATGCTTCTGTTCCAACAGATACAGTTGGAAAATCGGATTAATACGGGCGAAATTACGATCAACGGTTGCGCAAGTTGGGTAATTTCCCCCACCCTCCTGGGTATTTTTCACACTTTTTTGCATTGTATTTCCAGTCGATTAAAAATGATATTTAAAATTTTATTATTTGATTTTAAATACTTACAAATTTAATTCATCAAATTTAAAATATTGGCAAATTTTTTGCTTTATTTAAGCGTAAATACAAAAAAATCTCTAAATCATCTCACATAAGAAATAATCCCAATCATAAGGGTCTTTATACATGGATAAGCTTGATATTTCTGACGAAAACCAAAGCGCTAAAGACAGCGATTCCCCCAGTACATATTCATTTGGACTGAAAAACGATCTTGCAGAACTGACGGTCCTGCGGCATCATGTTAAAAACTTTGGCCAAACGACCGGGCTTTCTGATAGTTGCCTGTTTGAAATCAACCTTTGTCTGGACGAATTGTTCACCAATATTGTGACTTATGGTTTTGATGACGACCGACACCATTTAATTCAATTCACCCTTCAATTGGATAAGAATATGCTTATTTTAGATGTCGAAGACGGTGGCATACCCTTTAACCCGCTTGCAAAAAAAGAATTGCGCGTTCCCATTGACCCGAAGGATATCAAAATTGGCGGTCTTGGAATTCATATTGTCAAAAAACTAACGAATGATATTTGCTATCAAAGAAACCGCGGTAAAAATCATCTAACCCTGAGAAAATCAGTCGAATCTGGTGAATCGCCGATAAGTGTATAACCACAGTAATTAAAGGACGGAAAAAAAAGGATATGATCAAGGTGATCATATCCTTTTTTTATTATTATGATAGAAGTGATCTGAAGATGAAATTGCCCCATTTAGCTTGTGATCAGCTCATGTATCAGCAGAGCCAATTTTTTGGCGTCATGCCGAACAATGCTACCGGATGTATCGAGCAAATCGGCTATATAATATTTACGATCCTGCCAAAATTGTTGATCACCGATAAATTTAACGAATTCGGCTTCCTGTTTACGGTATTCTGCTAAAATATGATCTTCCGGTTTTGTGCGGTTGCAGATCACTATTTGAACCTTCCGCCCGATGCCATCTTCAAGTTTTTGGATGAAATCGATGCAGGAATAATTATGGGTTTCACCGTACTTGGTCATAATATTGACGACATACAGAATGGTGGCTTGTGTTTTTTTGATCGCTTCTTTGATGCCTGGAACCACGATGTTGGAAAGTATACTGGTAAATAGATCGCCCGGGCCGATAATGATGTAATTCGCATCTTTGATGGCATCAATTACCGGCGGATAGGCCTTTATATGACCGGAGTGATGTGGCACGAGGTAAACATCCTTGATTTTAGATGTCTGCCCGCCACGGGGTACATCAATGGCGCTTTCGCCAAATATCCGCGTGCCATCGGTTAATTCGGCAACCAGGGTTGCTCGGTCGGTGGTAACCGGCAAAATAGCACCACGGACATTTAAAATTTCGCCAAGTGCCTGAATGCCGGTGGGAAAGCTACCGGTATAACGTGAAAGCATCGTCAGGAGCATATTGCCGGCATTATGCCCCATGAGGCGTTTATCCTTTTTGAATCGTCTGAGCAGAAGGGATCGCGCAATTTCGCGCTGGGGTGATAGTGCCAGCAGGCATTTTAACACATCCCCGGGGGGTAAAATGCCAAGCTCATCCCTTAACCTGCCGGTACTTCCGCCACTGTCCACCATAGAGACAACGGAGGTTATATCAATTTCAGCGAGATCTCTAAGACCGGACAATAGGGCATATTGCCCGCTCCCGCCCCCGATGGTCGTAACTTTTAATTTTGCCATAGAATGAGAACGTATCGTTTAAATTTATTCGTGGTGAATAAAAAAATAATTAACTGAGAGCAATATATGACACTTGACCGCATAAATCAAAACTTTTGCTAAGCCAGTCGGCTGCAGTCAACCCACTTTTGGCCATAATCAGAATATTGACAAAAGCCTGACCAGAACCCCACCACATCAGACAGATATGAATTTCAGGATTCGATCAGAAGTAATGCTCCGACCATTTGACGAAAGATCGGAGA
>JASFEV010000328.1:0-4452 GCA_050124655.1 Desulfobacterales bacterium | reverse complement strand
GGCTATGCTTACACAAGTTGATACGCTAAAATAAATTGGGGATATTATTATGAAACCTGAACTTTTAAGGAACTATGGATATGGTGATGATATTACAACTCTGGCTAACATGCAGATATTATTAGATGGGTTGTCACGGCAAGTGAAGCTCCCCCGCGACAAGCCGTGGGGCATTCTGGCGAAGGAGAGTAAATCCTGATTTTGACTGTTGTCAAATCATCTCCGTGCCCCGATATAGCTCTGTCCTCTGTCTTCCGTCCTCCGTCATCTGTCTTCTGTAAGCGTAACTTATCAACGATCTGACTCCGCCAGTTCCGCCAGCGCCAGCACCGTCTCCAGTTGAGCCTTGACTGGATTTTGATTGAGCTCCTCTAAGTGGTCCAGCTGCTGCTTGAGTCTTTCGAAAGCCCTGGCGGTGATCCGATTGGTGGAAGCCGCGGCCCGGATGCACAGCTGCAGAATGAAAAAGCTTAAAAACAGCACCAAACCGATGGCCCAGAAGGCGTGGGTAAAAAAAGCGCCGCTAAGATACTCACCGGTGAAAAAGGATTCCAGGGTCAGCCAGCCGCAGTAGCCCAGGATACCGATGGCGGGCAAATTGAAAAGAATTTGAACAAACAGGCCGCTGAGTTTGCCGGTCAAGCGTTCGATCTGGCTGTCCAGAGCCCCGCTCCAGATGACGGCCAGCTTTTCTTCGAAACCGGCAGTACCGGACAAAGCATCTTCGACTTTGCGAATCGAGCTGTCAAAGCCGCCCCTAACAAGGGATTTGGCAATTTCGGGCCAGCTTTCCAAAACCGCCAGACGGTAATTTCTGAAGGCCGCTATCATCTGCTGGTCTTTTTGCGGATTATCAAAGGTTGCCTGGCTATCTTTGGACTGTTTTAAGGCGGACAAGCGGTTGAGCACATGGCGCACCGGGCGTCCGAATCGCAAAACCGCCATGAGGCCGCTGCCAAAAATCAATAGCCGCGCCCAGATGGCAATCATCCATCCCATGGGCCCCAGCCAGCGCTGGGCCAGCTTCTGATAAACCAACACATTCAACCCAAACAATTGCTGGGCCCCGCTTTCCTGCAGTCCGGCAAGCGCATCCTCTATCGCTTTTTTTTCAGTCGCAGCCATATGCTCAGCCGCATCGGACAAAACCGCCTGATGGCCTAAAACGTGGCGGCCAGCCTCCTCAAAGACAAAATCCCGCAGGCGCCGGACGTTTTCAATCCGCCGGTCGATGACAAAGCCGGCCTGGTTGATGGTGTTGACCACCAGCTGCTGCAGATCTTCAAATTCGTCAAAATCATGCCGTGGTTCAGCAGCGGCATCCCAATCGGGGTCGATGAGATTGCGCCGGGCGGATATGCAAAACACCCGGTCCGCCGGCACCTGCCAGCCTGTGCGGATGTGCTCTAAAAAATCAGGCACGATTTGATCCTTGAGTTCCGCCTCGTCCAGGCGGTCGCACTTATTGAGGACACATACCAGGGATTCGCCGCTGAAGTTAGGGATAAAACGCGCCAGAAAATCGACATGGTCCCGTCGCTTGGGGTTTTCTGCGTCGAACACGCAGATCAGCATATCAGATCTGGCGATGGTCTTTTCGACAATGGGGATGTGTTTGCGAAATGCCCGGCTGTCGGTATCAGGGGTGTCCACCAAAAGCACGTGCTCAAAGCGCACCGCTGCCGGGTTCGAACGGGTCTCAACGATCTCGCTGTCCAGCTCTTCCACCAGTTGATCACTATCCCCGGCATTGGCGCTAAAAACGACCAAATGATCGGTGGTGGGGCGCTCATGGCCGATATCGGAAAGGTCATCCACCCCCACCAGGGCATTCAGCAGGGTGGACTTACCCGAGCCGCTGGGGCCGACCAGTGTGAGCACCAGCTTGCGCTCGAAACGCTCGGCAATGCCGTCGATCATATCGGCGGCCTGACGGCACTGTTTTTCAAGCCCGCGGCCCGGCAGCCACAGCGGTGCCTGTCCCAGCTCGGTGCTTAAGCGCTGCAGATCATTTTGAGATTCAGCGATTTTGCCCAGGGCCTTTAAGATGGCCGTATGGCGATCAAAATTCATTTTTTTATTCCAATTCCTTTGCGCAGGCATCCATGCTGGTTTGCAGTGCCGTCATCTCAGCGGTCGCCCGCTCGATGGTTTCGCTCACCGTGCTGATCGTGTTGCCGGTGATGGTGTCCTCAAAAAGCTGTTGCACCTTTTTGAGTTTATGATCAAACCAGGCCTGGGCAATCGGGCCCAGCATGGTCTGCAGCTGTTGTTGATCGGCTTTTTTCATCTGGGTGGTCACCGGTATGGCCACCAGAGCATAAAGATCTTTGGCCCCGAAAAGTCCGGTCAACTTCACTTTGATGCCGGCCGCACCGACCGGGTCGCCGGTGGACAGCACATAGGTCACCGCCGCGGTAGCCGGCAAGACATTGAGCGACGCCCAGAAGGTCTGGCTGATCTTGGACCACAGCCCCATCTGGCTGCGGAATTGGTTGGCCAGCTTTTTTAAATCTTTGAGCATGTCCGCAGGGATATCCAGCAATTCGTCTTTTTCAGACAGGATCGTCTGCAGCATGCTTTTAAAATCTCGGTCCCGCAGGCGCGCCTGCTGCGGTAAAACCGCCGGGTGAGTATCCACAAAAAACCGCAGAATACGGTCTTGATCGGCGGATTCCACCCGGGGATTTTGGGTATCGGTGATCTGGCGCGCCATTCGAATGCGCTCGACACATTCGGCCATGCGCTCGACCACCGGATCGTTCAAAGAGCCGTTGACCGATATCTGGGGGCCGATGGCCTGGGCATGCAAACTGGTCACGGCGGTCACCAGGTCTTCTTCGAGCTTTTTATTAAAATCGGCGGAATCTTTTTTTCCTTCCGGGCCCGGTGCAATGCGCGCCTTGGCCCAGCCGGCGGCGCCAAAAAGCATTTTGAGGGGAAATTCGACCACATTGCCGGTTTTGCGCATAAACTTTATGTGGGCCGGATCGGTTTTGGCCCAGATTTTGGCAAACCGCTTCATGACCCGATCCATGGGAAAATGTTTGAGGGCTTCGTGCACGTACTGGCTCTGAACGGTCTGAAACGCATCCAGATAAAGTTGCAGCTCATCCAGCGAGCAGCGGGCATCCGCCAGGAAATCTTCAGCTTTCTTAAAGGCATCCGCCAGGATGGAGCCGTGCAGTTCAAGTCGTAGTTGCGGGGCATTGATGGTCGCCAGTGCGGCATCGAATTCGGCGGCACTTTCGGTCACGGGCCGCAGCTTCATAAACTGCTCACCGGCGGCCACCTGATTGTCTTCGTCCGTGCGGTAAATACCCAGAATATGGTCCCCACCATCTGCACCATAAATGCCGTCGGCCACTGTCATGGCATGCTCGCGTACCTCCGCATCGCTAAAATTGGGATAAACGCGGTAGACTAAAAAGCATTTACGGGTACCGATGCCGGTCAGCATTTCGGACATAAAGTCGGTGTTGTCGCGGTTGTTGTAATTGGAGTTGGTAAAAATATAAATGAAAATATCGGAAGCCTCCAGCGCCATGCGGGTTATGCCCCGGTTGGTGTATTCACCTCTGGCGCCGGTGTCAAAATCGGGGGTATCCAATAAAACCAGATCCTGCGGCCCGGAGCGGTTGATCACATACAGCGGGTTGCCGGGACGGGTGAGCTCGGCGCTGTCTTTGAGCGGCTGCAGATCGGCTTTAAACGGTTCGGCCAGATCCGACACCAGCCGATTTTGTTTCACCAGGGTTTCGGGAACCGAAAACAGCACCCGGCGGTTCATACCGGCCCGGCCGCCGGCGGGCGCCAGGGCCTCGCCGGCCAGAGAATTGAACAAGGTCGATTTCCCGGAGGAGCCCCCACCGCAAATGGCGGCGACCACCGGGAAATCCGTTGAAAACCGCGGGATCAATTTGGCTTCAACGATGTGGCGCCAGGAGGCCATCTCGGATGCCTGACCGCATTGCAGCAGGTCTGCCAGACGCGGAATGCCGTCTTTCAAATCAGACAGTGCTTTGTGAAATTCAGAGTCCATCGGTTTTATATTTAGTTGAGCTTTGCACGAGTCGGAGGCTTTCATATGCAAGGCACTTCAGGGCGAAGCTATCCCGCTAACAGCGGGATGCTTCGTCCTGAATAATCCGCCTGAGGCGGACCGGTGGAAGTTTCCGGCTCGCCCCCGAAGTGAAAAAGTAATGAGATAAAATAACCTTTATCTTTTTATTTATATCGGCAGCCAATGTATCAAAGATAGCTGTCTTAACATATTGCTATCAGATATAATATACATTTCTCATTACTTTTCATGCAAAGCTTAACTAGAACCTATCTCAAAAATAGTGGATCACGTCAAAGAGCAAGGCACCGGCTGACGAAAAAGCGCAGCATACACGATAGTATGTGAGCATTTTGAGGAGGTCGGTAACGCAGCTATTTGGCGTTAGA
>JASFEV010000327.1:0-4453 GCA_050124655.1 Desulfobacterales bacterium | reverse complement strand
GTGCAGGGGGTTGCCTTCGACTTTAATCACGCGTCCTTCACGGTTTTTGGCCATAATACCACATCCGGCCGGGCATTCGCGGCAGGTGGATGCGTACCAGGTGGCTTTGCCGGTGACCATGTCATCGGGGGCATGTACGAGTGAAAATAGATTTTTTTCAGAAGGACTGCAGCCGGCTGCCAGGGAAATGCTACCCATACCTGCAATCTTGAGGAAGGTTCGCCGATTCATGTCTATTACGATCTCCCAGCGTAGAACATAAGACGAGGTTTAATTCCGAGGATATATTTTTGTGTGAATATCAGATTTGGTCTCAGCGATCAACACTACTTCGGCTTTTTTTTACGAAAGGATTTTGTATACCGTCATGTCTAGATTTGTCAATGATAATGATTCCTGTTAAGCCAGCTTATGGATGTGCTCGGTGAGGAAGGTTGCGGCGTGTCCTGTGAGGAAGCCACGGTTTTTCAGGATGACGAAGGCTGGAAAATGATGCTGGAAGGTTTTATGGAGCCCTGGCAGTTGGGCCGAACGGTTGAAGAAGCCAAAGCCAGCATTAAGGAATATGCAAAAATGGGCTTTGGCTTATCCTAATTTCCATTATGAAATGGCCATTTTTCCGCTGAGCGTTGTTCTCCGCGGGTTTATGACCTCAACGTACTACGAGTACGCCTCGATCATAAACCCTTGTGCGGCCTAGCTCAGCGAAATAATTCCTCATTTAAGAACGGAAATTTAATCATCCAATCTCTTCCATAATAAACCCGGCCATTGGGTCCTGACTGGACCACCTCAATGCTGTTGGCTACTGATCCCAGCCTCTGGTTGTTAGCCAGCTGCCAGGAGCAAGAAGCCAGCAGCCAACAATGACACATGACATGACACCTATTTTTCAAACCCTGAACCTCTGAACCTTTGAACCCTGACCCTATTTAGCGGCGCGCAGGCGCAAATTGATCTCCAGTCTCTCCAGAGACAGCTTGATCACATCGGTGGCCTTGTCGGTCTTTTGCATGTAGTCTTTAAAAAAGTCTTTGACCGCTTGCGGGCGATCCAGGCCGGCCACCGGCACAATCGACGCTACCACTCTTTCATACAGCATCGGGTGAAACTGCTCGATTTGCTCCAAATTTGACACATACCAGTCCCACAGGAGGGCAATGGCATGTGGGTTGGATGCCATGGCCACAACCGGCACAAATTGGTTGCGGCCCGGTACGGTGTCCAGAATATATCGCAAGGCATTTTCAAGTGGCTCTTTTTCCTTAAAACAGCCCAGCGCAACCAGAATATTCATGCGCTCATGTTCGACCTGCGATTGCACAAAGCGCTCATCGAGCGATGCAAAGGTCTGTTGGTCGCCAATAAAGGCCGCTATCTGCAGAACGCTTTTCATGATGTCCGGATGTACTGCGTTGCCTTTCATCCAGCCTGCAAACTGCTCACCGGCAAACGCAATTGCGCCTTTGGAGCCGCTCAGTGCGGCATGCCAGAGCAGCTGCTCTCTTAAAATAGCAGTGGTATGTTTTTCATCAGATGCAGGTTCAAATCCAATATCGTTGAGCACGTTTTCAAACCAGGGACGAACCAGCGATGCTATTTGTTGCTGCTTGTCAGGGTCCAGCACCAGACTGGCGTGCTGCAGGTGGTTTGAAATGCTGACCAGCGGCAAGAAAGCACGCTCATTTTGGTAATGGCCTAAAAAGTCCAGATATGCGTCGAACGGGGTGTCGCCGCGTTTGCACAATGAAAAAAGATCGTTTTGCAGGCCCCAGCGGTCTTCGGGTGCCAGCAATTGATCAGCGACCCGTTGGCCGAGGGCAGCTATATTATCAGTATCCTGATAGCGGATGACGTAAAATCCGGTTTGTTGATCATTGACTTTGTAAGCGTCTGTCGAATCCGGAAGTTCAATTTCGTGGGTGGCGCTATCCATTAAAAAGGTCATGCGCTCGCTTTTGGTGGGGCCTGAAAAAAGTTGAATGGTGATAGGTACCTGCCAGGTCTGATCTGAATCAGCCGGTAGATAGCTGAAACGCTGCTGGGCCAATTGCAGTTTGTTGCCCTGCTTTTTAACCGTGATCATTGGAAATCCGGGTTGCTCGATCCAGCTTTTCATCATGTTGGCGATGGGTTGTTCGGAGACCTTCTCAAAAGCTTGCCACAGGTTGTGGCTGGCAGCGTTGTCGTATTCATAGGTTTTGAGATAGTCCTGCAAACCTTTTTGGAAGTTTTCGGCTCCGATATAGCCTTCGACCTGGCGTAAAATGCTGCCGCCTTTGCTGTAAATAATCGGAGCGGTACTGACATTGATGACCACATGCTCGCCGCCGGGGATCTCGATGGCGAAATTTTCCAAGAGCGCATCGCGAGCCATGGCACTGCCGGTGCTCCCCCATAGAAACTGCTGCCAGGTTTCCCACTGGGGATAATAATGCGCAACAACCCCATAACCGAAATAGGTGGCAAAACTCTCGTTCAACCACAGATATTTCCAGTCTGCGGGTGTGACCAGGTTGCCGAACCACTGATGGGCAATTTCGTGAGCGATAACTTCGCAGATACGCTCTTCACCGGATTTAGAAGTAATCTCCGGATAATGCAGCAGTAAATTCTCACGAAAGGTAATTGCGCCCCAGTTCTCCATGGCGCCAAACGCAAAATCGGGGATTGCAATCAAGTCCATTTTGGGAAGCGGATAAGGGATGCCATAATATGCCTCGCTGAAGGCCAGCGATTTGCGGCCGAACTCCAGACCGAACATGGCATAAGGTTTCATGCCGGGCAGGGTGGCCACCCGCACCCGGGGATCTTTTTTGTCCCGGGTAAATTCAAACTCGCCGACGCCGAAGAAAACCAAATAGGTGGACATTTGGGGCGTTTGTTCGAAGATCACGCGCTTTTTCCCGTTATCCAATTGTTTTTCTTCCTTGATCGCGCTGTTTGATATGGCCACCCGGTCACGGTCGATGTCCATGCTGATATCAAAGGTCGCCTTTTTGGCCGGGTGATCCATACACGGAAACGCTCTTCGGGCATCGCTTTCTTCAAATTGGGTCACCGCGATATATTCGGTTTGGCCTGCATGGGTATATTGGCTGCGATAAAACCCGGCCATTTTGTCGTTGATCTGGCCGTTATAGCGAATCTGAATGCGGATGGCCCCTGAAATTTTTTGGGGAAGGTGAATCTGCAAATCTTCTTTTTCGCCGTCTGTGTCGAATTTACAGTCAACCCAATCCTTGTTTTGTTCGACTGCGCATTCTAAAATATCGAGCTCGAGTATGTTTAACCGCAACAATTCGATGGCCGTAGGGGCTTCCACTAGAAGCTTTACCTTACCGGCAAAGGTAAATTGATTCAGATCCGGAACCAGATGAATCTGATAGTTCTGAGGCGTTACGTCCTGCATGGTTTCCTCCTCGCAGCATTTCATTGGGAAGGGATAGGGTTGACAGTTTGTGAGAAATGGTATTCTAAAAAGATGGAAGTATAGATAAATGGGAAGAACCTGTCAAATGGTGGTGATTATTGAGCTGTGCACCTTTAATTGTTTCTCACGGGATAAAGCCATGGCGGTTTTCAAAAATAGTTATTGGTTATTAGTTATCAGTTATTAGCATTTGCGGTTGTTGCCGTTTGTCTAATATACATAGCAGTCAAAACAAATAACAAATAACGAATAACCAATAACAAACCGTATAATACCCATGAAGCAAACTTATTACAACTTAGACAATTCAAGCCACGAAGTTTGATAAAATCGAAACGGGAGGTTATGATGAGTGTGATTGTTGAGTTTTCTATTTTTCCGCTGGACAAGGGCGAAAGTCTGAGCCCTTATGTCGCCCGGGCTCTGAAACTGATTCAGGATAGCGGCCTGCCCTACGAGCTCAATCCCATGGGCACCTGTGTGGAAGGGGACTGGAATGATGTGATGGCTCTGGTGAATCGCTGCTTTGAGGCGCTTGAAAAGGATTGCAACCGTATAACCCTGTCGCTGAAAGCCGATTACCGCAAGGGACCCGCCGGCCGCATGAAAAGCAAGGTCGTATCGGTCAGAGAAAAATTAAAATAGCGGCAAAGAAAAGATTCTAACATGAAATTTAGGGCGACTCGATTAACGAATCATGCCCAACTTCATTTTTTATAACCATCATATGGAAGAGGGCAATATTTTCCATTCCCCATATACACCGCCAATCCCATAAATTTTCCATTTTGATCATAAAATTCGGCTACGTCTCCGTGTGTTTTTCGAGGATCGCAGCTTTTAGGGCCATATGTCGAAAGACAGTTATGGTAACATCTAATCTTATGCTTTATAGCACCCTTTTCTGTTTGCGAGACCCTTTCTTTGATTTCATTATGCCAATAATAAAATTTATCAAATAAACAGCACTGAGGAAATAAATAGTGACACTTGGCATGAAATTCATTCAACAAGATATAT
>JASFEV010000326.1:0-4490 GCA_050124655.1 Desulfobacterales bacterium | reverse complement strand
TCCTGGGAAGTTGCCTGTTTTTTGATCAATATTTTAATTTCGGAGGTGCCCTCAATTAATTCATGAATGCCCATCCGTCCCTTATAACCGGATCCATTGCATTTCTCACAGCCTATCGAACGATGCAGCTTAAAATCTGGATTATTCTCGATACCCAAGTCTTGAAAGGATTTTTCCCCGTAATCATGAATGATATAGTCAAATTCGTCATCTTTCGGTTGATAGGCTTCGATGCAATCCTGGCATAATCTTCGGACCAGACGCTGCGCCAACACGGCCAGGAACGAATCTGCAATGTTTAAAGGGTTCATACCCATATCCAGCAGGCGGGTCAGCGTTTCGGGGGCATTGTTGGTATGTAAAGTGGACAGCACCAGATGGCCGGTCAGCGAAGCTTCAATTGCAGTGGCAGCTGTTTCTCGATCCCGCATTTCACCGATCATGATGATATCCGGATCGAGTCGTAAAAAGCCCCGCATGATTCTGGCAAAATCCAACCCGATTTTCGGTTTTACTTGCACCTGTCGTAATCCGGCCTGGGTAATTTCGACGGGGTCTTCGGCGGTCCATATTTTTACACCGGAATCGTTGATGCCCGCAAGCGCAGAATGCAAGGTCGTTGTTTTACCGGAACCGGTGGGCCCCACACACAAAATAAGGCCGTAGGGGCGAGTGATGCATCGTTTCAAAACCTCTAAATTTCGTTCACTGAGTCCAAGTTCGTCCAATTTGAGCGTTCCGGATTTGGTCAAAATACGCAACACCGCGTCTTCAAACCTGCCCGTCGTGGGCATGGTCGACACGCGCAGTTCAAATTCCGGGATGCCTTTGCGCTTAAACCGTATTTTCCCATCCTGGGGCAGGCGCCGTTCGGCAATGTCAAGATCGGCCATGATTTTTAAACGCGATACAATTGCCGGTGCCATGGCATTCGGCACCTGGATGTACTCATGGCAGACCCCATCGGTGCGAAAACGGATGGTTGTTTTACGGGTGATGGACGATGGCTCAACATGGATATCAGATGCTTTGTTGCGATAAGCAGTGACAAGAACCTGATCGACAAACTTGACCACCTGACTGGAGGACTCATCTAGGCCGGCTATATCTTCTTCTGACTCCTCTTCTTCCTCGAAAGATATATCCGGGATAATATCGTCAAGATCTTCATACGCGTTTTCTGTAAGTTTTTCGGCTTTCGGGTCAAAAAAATGATTGATAAAATTTTCAATATCCTCTTTGAAGCCAACCGCAAAAATGATTTTCTGATTGGGCATTAGGGCTTTGATATGATCGGTTTTGCGAAGATCTTTGGGGTCGTCGACCAAAATCTCAACACCTTTTTTACTCCAGTTTATCGGCACCCATGAGTAATACAGCAAAAAGGACTTTTTCAAATTATTGGTGAGCTCGACCGGGACCATGATTTCCGGATCAAAGCTGCGAAACGGTAATCCATAAAACAATGACAAAGATTTGCCCACTTCTTCTTTCTTGACTTTAAATCGCTCTGTTAAAACAAATTCAACGCTTTTTCCCTCCTTTTTGGAAATCGCCAGAGCGTCCTGGAGTTGATTGGTGGTTACCATTTTATTGCGCAGCAGATAATCGTATCTTGAACTGGTGGACATGCTTGATTTCAACGATTCGATTTTAATTGAAATTTCTTTATTTTTAGAATCAATTTTAGCTGCGGTTTCAAACAGTTCAAGCGCCTGGTCGCGCTGATCCTTTTTTTCCATCTCAGCACCCAGCCAGAATTGAATCTGGGCCGTTTCTTTGTCGTTCAAATTGTGCTGATAAATAACTTTATAGGCCCTCTTGACGACCTCTTGGGCTTGTTGGGTGGCTAGCAGACAAGTTAAATAATCCACTACAATTTGGGCTGGGGAGTAATCCAGTTTGGAATAGTCTGATTTTCCAAAATCAAACTGCAGGAGCTTTTCATATTCGACAATCGCCTCATCCAAGAGCCCAAGCTCTTTAAGCGCCCGGGCCCCGTCCAAAATGGATGGCACATCATCATTCAGCGATAAATTTTTTCTAAACAGAGATATCTCTTCGGCTGACAGCCCCTGGCTTTCAGCCATCTCCCGCAACTCCAATTCTTTTCGTAAATTTCCGATTTTACGTCGAATGTTTCCATTTCCAGTATCGTCCTCTGCGGATGACATAGAAAGGACTTCTTCATAAAGGGTTAAGGCTTCCTCTATCATCCCCATGGAATGACAGGTCTCAGCCTCTTTTATTTTCAGTTTGATGTTATCTGGTTCCACCGGCTGTGCTTTGTTCATAATCGACTACCCCGACCTTTTTGGCACACAAACGATTTTTGGGGATTTGCTGTAAAGGCGGCTTTGATTTAAATGCAACCTAAGTCCAAATTCAGCAAATCGATTTGGGTCTGACAAATGCTCAGACAACTCACTCAATTCCATTACCGCTATCGGCTGCTTTCGAAAAAACTTTAGGTGGTTAAAGGGGGATCAAAGACTGTCGGATGTTTCGTTATGGGGGTCGCCAAGAGGTATCAAAAGCTTGACAGAATGTTAATTCCATCTATAATTCTAGAAGCGGGGTTGAAAAGCCCAAAATGCCACTCGGCTTAATACGGGGAAAAATCATGCCAGTATATGAGTATGAGCATATCAAGCAGGCGTGTAAATTGGGAAAAGTATTTGATTATCAACAATCACTGGCAGACGAGCAGTTAAAGCGTTGTCCCCAGTGTAATGGTCCGGTACAAAAAATTATTTCACGAATAAACATAAGCTGCCCAAAAACCAACAGTGAACTGCGCGACCTGGGATTTACCAAACTGGTTAAAAGAGATGATGGTGTCTATGAGAATGTCACCGCCCGAGGCGACGACAGCCGTTACATGGAGCGGGGCAAGCCGGAAACCATCCCAGATTTGAGCAAGACGATTAGTGATTAAAATTCAAAAGCAAAGCTTTTGAATTTTATTTGACCAACTTCGCCACCAAAAATCCGGCGTTTTTGCGTCGAATAAACAGATTAACCGATTCACCAGAGTCGATTTGACTCAAGATAGCTTTATATTCAGCAGCATTTTTTACCGGTTGGCGGTTGATTTCTTTGATAATATCGCCGATGCGTACATCAGCTTCATCTCCTTTACTGCCACTTTCAACCTGGGTCACAACAACGCCTGTGTTTTCGTCGATATTTAATTGCTGTGAGATTTCAGGCGTTAAGTCAGATACGCGAATTCCGAATGCTTCTGTTTGCTCGGGGGCTCTGCCCCGGCCGGCCAATCTTTCCTCAGGTCGTTTGGCAATTGTAACCTTAACTGTTTTTTCTTTACCTTCGCGCAGGATCTTTATTTTAGCGCTGTCGTTTACCGGAATTTTAGCGATGATGCCGGTCAGCTGGCGGCTGGTTGTTATTTTCTCACCATTTACGGCCAGGATGATATCTTTGGGCTGAATACCCGCTTTATCGGCCGGATCGCCTTCAAAAACATCGGCAACAAACACGCCCTTTTTATCTTCAAGGTTATAGTATTCAGCCATTTCAGCGCTCAAATCCTGAATGGCGACCCCCAGCCACCCCCGCGTGACTTCACCCTCCTCTTTAAGGGCCACAATAATGTCCCTGGCCAGATTAATGGGTATGGCAAAACCTATGCCCTGCCCGGTGGCAACGATAGCTGTGTTGATACCGACGACTTCGCCCTGCATATTGAGTAGCGGACCGCCGCTGTTGCCTGGATTGATGGAGGCATCGGTTTGGATGAAGTCATCATATGGGCCCGAACCGATGACACGCCCCTTGGCACTGACAATTCCAGCTGTCACCGTTTGTTCGAGCCCAAAAGGGCTGCCGATAGCCACTACCCATTGCCCGACTTGAAGTGCATCAGAATCGCCAAGCTTCACCGTCGCAAATTTTTGATCAGATTCTATTTTGAGTAGGGCAATGTCGGTATTGGGATCACGACCAACAATCGTAGCATCGAATTCTCTTTCGTCTTTGAGCTTTACTTTTATTTGATCCGCATCTTCGATGACATGGTTGTTGGTTACGACATATCCGTTTCCGTCTATGATGAAACCCGATCCAAGGCTGGGTTGTTTAAATTCCCGTTGCGTCTCATCGCCGAAAAAGCGTTCAAAAAAGTCTTTAAAAGGACCTTCTTTACCCCAGGGATCACGCTGGAATTGGCGGAAAACCGGCCCGCCGCCTTTGATGGTTTTCACCGTCCGAATATTGACCACTGCCGGGCTAACCATCACCGCCAGTCGATTGAAACTGGCGGGCGCATTGAAATATGGCGTTTCTTTGGCATATGCACTATTTGCCGAAAAATCATAACCGAAGGTATAAAATCCAACAGTTACGGCAAAAAAGAGCAAAAAAGGGACAAACCTGAACGACTTTTTAACACCATTACTGGGGCCCATCTAACTAACTCCTTTCATAGCGCTAAGATGTACACCCATAACCTAAAATTATCGTCACCACAC
>JASFEV010000325.1:0-4569 GCA_050124655.1 Desulfobacterales bacterium | reverse complement strand
CGGGAATATGGAATCGAAAAATCGATCAAACTGGCCTCTAATGAGAATCCGCTGGGTCCTTCTCCTATGGCTGTCGAAGCCATCCGGCAAGCACTAGATGACCTGCACCGCTATCCGGATGCCGGCGGTTATGACTTGACCCGGGCCATCGCTGAAACATATCATATCGATCCCGCCAGCATCGTGCTGGGAAACGGATCTGATGACATTATCGCCCTGCTTGCCAGCGTTTTACTTAGACCGGACGACGAGGTGATCTTACCGCAACCGTCTTTCCTTTTTTATGAAATTGCACTCCGCAGTCTGGGCGCACAACCGGTTTGGGTACCTTTAAAGTCCTTTAAAACCGATCTGGCGGGAATGCTCGAAAAGCTCAGTCCCAAAACCCGGATGGTTTTTTTAAATGTGCCCCACAATCCGGCCGGCACCATCATAGCGAAATCTGATTTTGACCATTTTATCGCTCAAATGCCACCGCAGGTGGTTACGGTGCTGGATGAAGCCTATATCGAGTTTGTCAAAGATACCGATTGTGTCAACAGTTTCGATTATTTAAACAGCGATAAAGCAATAGTGGGGATGCGCACTTTCTCGAAAGCTTTTGGATTGGCGGGGCTGCGCGTGGGTTATGGAACGATGCCCCCCACTCTGGCTGAAACGCTTCACAGGGTAAGGCAGCCATTTAATGTCAATGTGCTTGCTCAAGTGGCTGCAACAGCAGCTTTAAAGGACTCGGATTTTCTGCAAAAAACCCTTGCGCTGGTGCATGGTGAACTTGAATTTATCTATACAGCCCTTGACGATATCAACGTGCCCTATATTCGTTCCGAGGCCAACTTCTTTATGATCGATATCAGTGGTGGTGGTCAAACAGCGGACGATATATTCAACAAATTGTTGCTAAGGGGTGTCATTGTGCGACCGATGACATCTTACGGATATCCGCAGCATATTCGTGTCAACATCGGAAAGCATGAAGAAAATGTCCGCTTTTTAGAGGCGCTCGAGCAGGTGCTCTAAGGTTCATACTTTATAGCTACTGGCTTCTCGCTGCTTGCTGCTGGCTGGAAGCAGGTGAGAGTCAGCTTTATTGCCAGCAGCCAGTGACCAGCAGCCAGTAGCCTGAAAATTAGGATTACGTTTTTCAAATCTGATATATGAAGAACAATGGAAAAATTACTAATCACCATAGACGGTCCGGCCGGTGCCGGTAAAACCAGCGTTAGCCGCGCACTTGCGGAACGGCTGGGATATCGATATATCGATACCGGCGCCCTTTACCGGGGTGTTGCCTATGAAGTCAAACGTCAGGGCATAGATCCTGAGAGCGACGCGGACCTGGCGGCGCTTTGTGATCGGCTCCGGCTTGCATTCAAACTTGAGGCAAATGAACCGCGGCTTTATTCCGGTGACACTGACATTTCAGACGCTATTCGTACGCCTGAAATCAGCATGCTCGCGTCGGCCGTTTCGGCAAAATCGGTGGTTCGGCAATACCTTCTCAACGTGCAAAAAGATATAGGAAGGCAGAAAGCAGCCGTTTTTGAAGGGCGCGATATGGGCACCGTCGTTTTTCCAGAAGCGGATGTTAAATTTTTCCTGGATGCATCTTCCCGGACACGCGCCCAACGACGTTATGCGGAAATAAAATCCAAATCCGATCAGTCGCTGAAACAAGTTGAAAAAGATATGCAGCGCCGCGATCGAAATGACAGCAACCGCAGCCTGGCGCCGCTTAAACCGGCAGATGACGCGATTATGATTGATTCCAATGACTTATCAATACAGGAAGTCGTCGGTTCAATGCTGGCGCACATCGCCCGACTACAGGGATAGATCTTTTCCATGCGCGCTGTTAAAAAACATCGCCGTAACAGGTGTAGATGGAATAAAAATTTAAATTAAAGATTGCTTTTTTTCTTTATTCTGTTAGACATATAGGATTTACCGCCAATAACGCGGTACAATAAAATAGGCTAAGGGGGATTAATTTTCCATGACTGACGAAACAAACAAGGATGAGAACCAAACCAAGCCACAAGCTGAGCTTCCCGCTGATGGTGCTGATAAACAACCCGATACCGGCGATCAGCCACAGGCGGAAGCACGATCTGTAGACAAATCATCAAAGGGTTCATCCGAAGACACAACAACAGAGCCGGTTGAAAGCATGGCCAGCGTAATGGACATGTATGAGGAGAGTTTCAAGCGTTTTGCCGAAGGTGAAGTGGTCACCGGCAGAATCATTTCTATCGACAAGGATCATGTTCTGATCGATATCGGCTACAAGTCCGAAGGACAGGTAAGAATCGAAGAATTTTTAGATGAAAAAGGCGAAGTCACCGCCAAAATCGGTGATTCCATTGAAGTGATGGTTGAATGGTGGGACGATGAGGATGAACGTGTCTTGTTGTCTAAAGATAAAGCCGCCAATATAAAGGTCTGGGAGGCGATTAAAACGTCATACGATGAAGAAGGTACCGTCAAAGGAACGATCACCAACCGGGTCAAAGGTGGGTTTTCGGTCGACATCGGCGTTCCGGCGTTTTTGCCTGGATCCCAGGCGGATTTGCGACCCATTCGAAATCTGGATGAGATGGTCGGCAAAGAATTTGATTTTAAAATTCTAAAATATAATCGCAAGCGCAGTAATATCGTTCTTTCACGCCGGGCGATTTTGGAGAAAGAACTGGAGAAAAAGCGCTCTGCTACGCTGGCGACGATTGAAGAAGGCAAGGTTATTGATGGCGTCGTTAAAAATATAACCGAGTATGGTGTGTTTGTAGATCTGGGCGGTCTCGACGGTCTACTTCACATTACCGATATCTCATGGGGCCGGGTAAAGCATCCATCAGAGCTCTTTTCAATTGGTGATTCCATCACAGTTAAGATTCTAAATCTGGATTTGGAAAATGAAAGGGTCTCTTTGGGTATGAAACAACTCAATGAGGATCCGTGGACTATCGCATCCGAAAAATATCCCGTGGCTTCGCGCGTGACGGGAAAAGTTGTGAGCTTGACAGATTACGGCGCTTTCGTCGAACTTGAAGAAGGCATCGAGGGTTTGATTCATGTGTCTGAAATGTCATGGACCCGTAAAATTAGACACCCATCAAAGGTTGTTTCCGTCGGCGAGTTGGTTGAAGCCGTCGTGCTGGATATCAAACCCGAGAGCCGCAGGATTTCCTTGGGTATGAAACAGGTCGTTCCGAATCCCTGGGATGTGATCAGTGAAAAATATCCGATTGGCACGACCATTGAAGGCAAGATTAAAAACATCACCGATTTTGGGCTATTTATCGGAATCGATGAAGGTATCGACGGTCTGGTTCATATCTCCGATATCTCATGGACTAAAAGAATCAAACATCCCTCAGAGCTGTATCAAAAAGGAGATGTTGTTCAAGCGATCGTTCTGGATATCGAAAAAGACAATGAGCGCTTTTCTCTCGGCATTAAACAATTGCAGAATGATCCATGGGCAACCGTGTCTGAACGATACGAGGTCGGTAAAGAAATTACTGGAACCATTACCAATTTAACTGATTTTGGAATATTTGTTGAGTTGGAAGAGGGAATTGAAGGGCTGGTTCATGTGTCAGAAATCAGCAAAGAGAAGATAAAAACGCCCATGGAAAAATTTAAAATTGGAGATGTGATCACCGCACGCGTGATGAATATCAACAGCGATGAAAGACGTATTGGCCTATCGATTAAACGCATGGAAATCGAAGACGAACAAAACTTGCTCAGCGAATATGTCAATAATATGGGACCGGCAACGTCCAGCTTTGGTGAGATTTTACGCGAGAATTTGCAGGAGAAGCTTAACGAAGACTAAAACCCATCTCAAAAATGCATCTAAAAAACCTCTGCTCGTGCGCGAGCAGAGGTTTTTTATTCAAAAATACTGACATCCCCTGCCCCTTTGCGGATGACCTCCGGGACATCATCAATTAAGGAAATGACACTTGACGGCTGCCCCGGCGCGATATCTCCGTCGATAACCAAATCAATTCGGTTTCTAAAGACGTCATGAATTAAAGAAGCATCGTTGACGATGCTGCCGTCGGGCATCGTCGCGCTGGTGGTGATGATGGGATTACCCAGCCATTTTACCAGTTCGAGGCAAATTTTATGATCCGGCACGCGAATGCCGGCGGTCTTACGCTTTGTCAACATGATCTTGGGAACCAGTTTAGAACCCTCCAGGATAAAAGTGTACGGGCCCGGTAACAGTCTTCTCATGGTCTTGTAAGCATAATTGGATACTTTGGCATAATGGCTGATGTTTTTAAGATCTGAGCAAATAAAACTGAAGGGTTTACTTTTATTTCGCTGTTTCAACTGGTAGATTTTTTCGATCGCCTTTTTATTGAGGATGTCACAGCCGATGCCGTAAATGGTATCGGTGGGATACACGACGATGCCGCCTTTCATCAGAATATCGACCGCTTTTTGAATCAGTCGACTTTGGGGATTGAGGGGATTTATTTTAATCAACATGTGTGCCCGACTTCACCTGTTTAAGTTTAAATGTTTGCGAGAATTTATCCAAAAAATAGGCTT
>JASFEV010000324.1:0-4589 GCA_050124655.1 Desulfobacterales bacterium | reverse complement strand
CCTGTGGAAGTTTTCGCCCACCGGCGTAAAGCGCCAGATGGAATGGGAATCGCCATGGGGAGTGGGCTTTCCGGGCTGGCACGTGGAATGTTCGGCCATGAGCATGAAATTTTTAGGCGACCAGCTGGACATTCACTGCGGCGGCACCGATCATATCGATGTCCACCATACCAATGAAATTGCCCAATCAGAAGCGGCCACGGGCAAACCCTTTTTCAATTTCTGGATGCACGGGGCCTTTCTCATCATTCAGGGCGGGAAAAAAATGGCCAAAAGCGAGGGAAACTTTCTGACGCTTGAAAATGCCTTTCTTAAAAATGACATCAATCCTTTAGTATACCGCTTTGCGTCGTTTTTAACCCATTACCGCAAACCCATGGAATACAGTGATGAGGGCATCGAAGCCGCCCGTAATGGCTTGTTGCATTTGCAAAACCAGGTGCGCCAGATTGCGGCTGCCGAAGCTGACAACGAAACATCCGTCAACGCTGAATTTAAAAATAAATTTGCTGAAACCCTCAATGATGATTTGAATATGCCCCGGGCCATGGCGATCGTCCAGGAAATGCTCAAAAGCAAGATCAGTGTTGCCCAAAAATACAGCACCATAATGGATTTTGATCGGGTGCTGGGATTACGATTGGATGAGCTCGCTCAAGACCAAGCCCTGCCTGCAGCGCTTCAAAAACTGGTGGACGCCCGCCAGCAGGCCCGAAAAGAAAAAGATTTTGCAACCTCCGATCAACTGCGCACCGAAATCGAGGCCCTGGGCTATCAGGTCCAGGACACACCAGACGGCATGAAGATCGTCAAAAAATAATCCATTTACATACAGATCACAGAGGCTTAACCTGGAAAAGCCTTGACAATACACAATAAGTGTGTATGATGTGTATATCATACACATAAAAGGAAGTCTGCTATGAGAACCAACATTGTTATCGATGATGACTTGCTGGAAGAGGCTTTTTCGGTAAGTGCGGCCCGAACCAAAAAAGATCTGATCCATGAAGCTTTAAGAGCATTTATAAGATTGAACAAACGCAAAGACCTTACAGAATTGGCAGGTGAAATTAGTTTCCACAAGGGCTATGATCACAAAAAGCTGAGGAAGTTGAGAGGGTGATTCTAATCGACACATCTGTTTGGGTTGAAGTCCTGCGGGATAAAACCGGTCGAATTGTAAACGTCTTTCGCCAACGAGTTGGTGATGAAATCATCGCATTCAGCCGCTTTACGCAGCTTGAGCTCCTTCAGGGAGCTAAAAATGAGCAGGAATGGCAACAGCTGGATACCTACCTTTCAACGCAATATTATTTTGAAACAACAGATGATACTTGGCAAGATGCTGCCAGGATATATTTTGATCTTAGAAAAGCCGGGATAACCATCAATAGCCCTATAGATTGCTGCATCGCCCAGCTAGCCATTGAAACTCAGGTCTTGCTCTTGCATCGAGATAAAGATTTTGAAAAAATTGCCAGGATCAGACCTCTGGCGGCCGAACGATTCAAGTTAGGGTAACGTCAAAAAAATATTCCGATTGACCCTGCTTTTTCTTTTAAGGTCATTGCGAGCGAAGCGAAGCAATCTGATGCAGAGCATCGTAATACGCTATAGCGGTTCAGATTGCTTCGTCGCTGAGCTCCTCGCAATGACAGCATATCGGACAGATTTTTGACATCCGCTGTATAAAACCTAAATGGTTATTTGGGGTTTTGGATGTTGTTCGAGGGCTACCGCAGGCGGCGGGATTTTTCATCCTGATCTTATGCAGCAATGTGTTCAAACAGCGAGCGCGAATTATTCGAAGAAAAAAAGACTTAAATGGGTATTAGAGGTTTTAGATTTTGGAGGAATAAAAAGTGGAAATGGCCTTAAAGATTTAGGACTCTTGAAATTTCTTGTCGCATTTTACGAATAACCACTAACCACTAACTAATAACGAACAAAAATTTTTTCAAAAATTTTTGTTAACCGCATTTATTGAACCCACAAAAATGACACAGAATACACCCCTCCTCAAAACTGACTGTCTGGCCGCATTCGGGGCATTTTTCACCCATCAGGCTGTACTCGGTTTTATGTCTTCTGCCGGCGGCATCGCCTGATAGATATCTATTTTCCAGCACCCGCGCGATGGCATCGGGGATGGACAGCACCAAACCGCCATTTTGAAAGATGGGATGTTCCCCGCCGATTCCTTTTAACTGGTCTACGATGTCATCGACTTTAACGCCGGATCTTAAGGCCAAAGACGCCAGGCGGCCAATGGCTTCGGTTTTGGCGGTGGTCGAGCGGCCGGATTTGCCGATGGTGGCAAATACTTCGAAGGGCTGACCGTCATATTCAGTAACGGTTACATATAAATGGCCGTAGCCTGTTTTCATTTTGGTGGTGAAGCCTTCAAGCGTGTCGGGGCGTTCTTTGACGGCTGTCATGAATTTACTGCCCAGCTTGTCTTTACGAGAAAAAGACAAAACCTGATTTTCTTTACTGCCGTCTCGATAAATAGTAACACCCTTGCAGCCCAGCTCATAGGCCAGATTGTAGACCTTCATGACATCATCTTCGGTGGCATCGTGGGGCAGATTGACGGTCTTGGATACGGCATTATCGGTATATTTTTGAAAGGCCGCCTGCATGCGAATATGCCACTCCGGTGAAATATCATGGGCGGTGACAAAAACACGGCGAACCTCTTTGGGTATCTGTTTGATTTTTCTGATGCTGCCTCTTTTGGCGATTTCATCCATTAATTCGCGGCTGTAAAAGCGTTGCTCATTGGCCACTTCTTCAAAATACGGATTGACCTCGAGCAATTTGTCGTTGTCCATCACGTTGCGCACAAAGCTCAGCGCAAAGAGCGGCTCGATGCCGCTGGAGCAATCGGAGATAATGCTCAATGTGCCTGTGGGGGCGATGGTGGTGACGGTGGCATTACGCAGTTTGATCCCCTGATCCTTGTAGATGCTGTTTTCCCAGTTGGGAAACACCCCGCGCTCCTCGGCCAGGATCTGGGAAGCATCGTGAGCATTGTCCTGGATGAACCGCATGACCGTTTCGGCTGTTTCCAGTGCTTCGTCAGAGTTATAGGGAATTTTCAACTGAAACAGCATATCGGCAAATCCCATGACCCCCAGCCCGATTTTGCGATTGCCGCGAACCATCTCATTGATTTCGGGCAGCGGATATTTGGACATGTCGATGGTGTTGTCTAAAAATCGGACCGTTGAGGTGATGACTTCCTTCAAACCATTAAAATCAATCGTTGGTCCGTCACCATTTTCGAGCACAAATTTAGCCAGGTTGATCGATCCCAGGTTGCAGGCCTCCATGGGCAGCAAAGGCTGTTCGCCGCAGGGGTTGGTGCTTTCGATATCGCCCAGTTGCGGGGTGGGATTGTCCCGGTTGATACGGTCTAAAAATATGATTCCCGGATCTCCATTTTTCCAAGCCTGCTTGATCAAGGTTCTATAGACCTTTGTTGCATTTAAGCGGTTAACGGCTTTTTGATCACGGGGATCGATCAAGTCATAATCTTCCAGTTTGTCAACGGCTTCCATAAAGGCATCGGAAACACCCACGGATATATTAAAATTATTGAGCTCGCTATTGTCTTCTTTGCTGAAAATAAATTCCATAATATCCGGGTGATCCACCCGTAAAATGGCCATATTGGCGCCCCGTCGGGTACCGCCCTGCTTAACCTGCTCGGTGGCGGTGTTAAAAATCTTCATAAATGATACCGGACCCGAGGCCACACCACCGGTGGTGCCGACCACACTATTTTTGGGTCGTAACCGTGAAAACGCAAAACCGGTACCCCCACCGGATTTGTGAATCAGGGCCGCATGGTGCAAGGCGCCGAATATCCCTTCCATGCTGTCTTCCACCGGCAGCACAAAACAGGCGGCCAACTGCCCCAGACGGCGTCCGGCATTCATCAATGTTGGAGAGTTGGGCAAAAATTTACCCTCGGTCATCAGGGCATAAAAGGTTTCCTCCCACTGGTCAACGTGCTTAGTGGAAGCATTGCCGTATTTTTTTTCAGCTTTGGCAATGTGCCTGGCAACCCGGCGAAACATTTGCTCGGGGGTTTCGA
Organism: Desulfobacterales bacterium; assembly: GCA_050124655.1. Taxonomy (GTDB): domain Bacteria; phylum Desulfobacterota; class Desulfobacteria; order Desulfobacterales; family JAHEIW01; genus JAHEIW01. The sequence continues at coordinate 484 of JASFEV010000324.1, read as the reverse complement.
TCACCTTGCCTTTGCGGTTTTTTTTCAAATAGCGTCTTTTTAAGACCCGTTTGGCGTTTTCAGACAAATTCAGTTGGTTTTTAATAAATATGGATTTATCCAGTCGAATCGGTGCCGGCTTGGTCAGACCGAATTCCAATAACTTGGCTTCAATCATTTTTTCGATAAACGAGACCGGGATGGTGCTAATTTCCAGGTTCGATATTTCTTTGCGCAAGGACCGGCTGATACCCAAGGCCTGATCGCTGTCAATCGGGTTTTCGCGGATGAGAATGTCGCTAAAGAGCTGATCATCCCAGGTGTAGGTGCCGAGATCAAAACTGCCTTCATTGGTGACTAAAAACTTGCCTTTTTGTCCCATTGCATTGCTCCTGGTTTGGGATTTTAGTGCAGCCTCACGGCTGCAGATCAAAGATAAAAAACCCCAGCTACCTGAGCGATAGCTATCATTCCCTGTATGGCTGTGAGGGGTTGTTTTCTCCTG
>JASFEV010000323.1:0-4635 GCA_050124655.1 Desulfobacterales bacterium | reverse complement strand
TGATACTGTCCGTTATCAAATGTGATCGGAACCACACCCAGATAGACATCCGGTGCCAGACGCCGATTTAAGTGAACTTCCTGTTCGCAGTAATGCTTTCGGTTTTCTAAAGTGGTAAAGTCCAGATATTCCAGATTGACCGGCTTTTTGATCTTGTATGCATACTGGCCGGTTAAAAAGACTTTAGAAATAATCGTATCCTGTTGCTCGATCCTATCAATCGCATGAGGGTAGATATCAGGGCTTGACATGGCATTGAAAATATCAGCTTGAATTTGTAAATCGGTGTTGCCGGTCAACATGGTTTTAAAATTTCGGATGTATTGATTCTATATGGATAATTTGGAAAAACGGCCTACGTCTTTAATCTTTTCGTCAAATAACGTCGTGATTATTGCTTCGAATGACCATGACCGGGTAATTCGATCTCTGCAAAAGGCAGGCAGCAACACTTCGGCACATGTTTTGATATGAACCGTCCAAACCGTGGCTGGCTAATGCTATGAGATCCACGTCATCTTTTTCGGCAATGATTAAAAGTGACCCCACCACAGACCCATAGGCGATATAGTGCTTGGTTGCAATTCCCTTTTCCTGAAATCTTTTCTCTATACCACTTAAATAGGATTCGATATGATTGCGCCTTTGATCTTGTTGGTGTCGTGTTGATTCGTCAACGACCTCGTCATACCCTAACATTAAGGGCTCTTCCACTACCTGGAGCAGAAGCACTTTTGCTTGGTACGCTTTTGCGAGTTTCTCGACAGGGTCCAAAATTTCCTCTGCGCGTTGCGACCCATCCAAAGGGAGCAGTATTTTTTTGTACATCGGTCCTCCTATGACAGGCTGTCTATATTTAGACGAATGGATGAACAGTCCTTTCTTAATTTAACTGAGCACAAAATATGCCAATGGCCAGTAAAACTATATTTTATTTTGAATCCAACAAGTTGCGCATTTATGCGGTGGGGTCGACTGAAGCGTGGATGCTGTTTTTCGAAGGATTAAGAAATGAATTTTCGCAAAATCTCAACATATGATTATGCGGAAGCCTCAATTGCGGCATACAAAACCACGAAGGGCACAAAGGAAGCGAAAAGATAAAAGTAAGATTATGTGTGTTCTCTTTGTGATCCTCGTGTTCTTCGTGGTGAGAACCATATCAGATGTATCCACTGGATTTTCACAGATAACCGTGTTTCAAAAAAATGGGTATTGTTCACTTGAATTCATCGTCAGGCATGCTTTGGAGAGAAGTTTCTCATGTAAAACTTTTTGCCCTCATATTCTGCTTCGACAAGTTGGCTTTGCGCCATCAACTTGTGAACTATGTGCCAATCAGTGCCCGCACGCATCAAAAATTCATTGACCGCATCCTGCCGCATGGGATGCACGGCGGTAATGCTCAACAGATCATTTTCGGCATCACCCGTAAACGCAAAGGAATTGCCTTCGTAACCGATCAGATACTCCACCTGAAATCGCTTTTCGTCTAAAACCTGAAAGGCCTGGTTTAAGACATTCCCCTCAGGCGGTCGCACCCACTTCTCTGCGGGGGGCCTTATCGGAACAGATAGATAAGCCCTACGGGGTTGGAGTTGGTTCAAAAAAACGGCAACTTTTCGCAGGCCTTTTACGCCGTCATTGAGACCTCTAACAAGCATGGTTTCGGTTACCAGGGTTCCTGAATACGCCAAAGCAAATGCAGCCATGTCTCTTAAAATAGCCTTCTGCTTAAGAGAACCCTGCGGGCGATTGATCCGGCGCCATTTCTTTTCAATAAGGGTGTCAATTTTAAGGGAAACCCAATCCGCTTTTGCCAGCTCTGATCTCACATCTTCCCGCCAGATAAGCGAGCCGTTGGTGATGACGGCTATTTTAAAACCCAGAGGCCTTAATAGGTCGATTTCCTTTCCAAGATTGGCATCCAGGCTGGGTTCCCCATCGGGCACAAAGGTCAGATAATCAATCGATTCGCCTTTCTGCTGTGCCTTTTCGATTTTGCTTTCAACATCTCTAAGAATTTCTTCCGGCTGGTAGAACGGAGCTCGATCGATCTGCATTCTGATGGTTTTGCCCACCTGGCAATAAACGCAAGCATAGGAGCATATTTTGGCTGGAATATTATTAATTCCCAGACTGCGACCCAACCGTCTGGAAGGCACCGGTCCAAAGCTGATCATAATGTCTTTTTTACCCTTCGGCTAATTACGAGCTTGTGTGAAAGCGATAGCGGCCTTATATGCAAGAAAGTATACAACGACGCAAAGTACCATCTTAATGAATCGATAAGTCCCTCGCCTCATATTCCTTGACTGCCACCAGAATTCCCGCCAACATTGCTTTTCTTAATGAAACCGTTTCTGAATTTCTATCCTTTTTGGATTCAATTTCCTTTCCATTCACTATTGGATATGGCTAAATGACAAGGCCACATTCCGTCAATTACTAAAAAATGCTTTTGGATTTGAATTGATGTATTCATTGAGCACTTCATAGCCCAATAAATTTTTTGCTGAAAGCGGTAACAGCGCTATTTTTTGGGTGTTGAATTCATCTTTTACTTTTGCAGGAATTTTTTTATGTTGTATTTTGTTGATGATAACTGCAGCAATATCAATTCCAATATCTTTCAATTTCTGTTTGATGCGGAAGGCTTCCGAAAAGGATAAGTCGTCGTCGTTCATGACCAGATTTATCCGGGTTTTCGCGGCCGTAAAATGGTCGCGCAAGTGTTCATATTCGTGGATCAACAGGTTCAATTTATCTTTAATTTTATCCTGCTCGATTTCCTTACCAAACATCTTTATTTTGGATATAATTTCTTTTTTGGCATAAATTTTGTGCCTTAGTTTTAACAGCTCCTCCAGCCAGATTAAGGTGATCGATGGCAGGCAGAAAAACCGCAGGGTCAGGGCGGTGGGGGCCATGTCGAACATGATGATATCCTTATTTCCGTGCGTGTGGAGGACATTTTCAAAAGCTAAAAGCAAGGCATATTCTTCCAGGCCCGGCGAAAACTGCAGAACGTTGAAATAGTTTTGCAGATTAAATGCGCTTTCATAGGTATAGGTTTGCTTGATCGTTTTTTCGGTTTTTTTCAGATATTTTTCTATCCAGAAATCGACATCGACTTCTTTGACTTCCAGGTGGTCGGCCACACGTTTGGGTTTTTCGGAGAAATTTTGCTGGAAAATATCGCACTGGTTGTGCGCCGGATCCATTGAAACCAGCAGGGTATCTCGGGCATTTCGCGCGAATTGGATGGCCGTGACGGCAGAGGTGGTCGATTTTCCCACACCGCCTTTGCCGATAAAAAATTGGATTTCAGGGTTCATGTTTTAATGCCAGAGTCACAAAGCCACCGAGACCGCCGCGAATTTTTTCACTCTGTGCCCCTGGTGAGTTCTGGTTTGACGTTATTTTTAATCGATGTCCAGTATGGAAAACAAATCCCCCAACGGATCGTGCGCAGTGGACACCTTTTCCAGCATGGTTTGAAATTCTTGATCCATAACGGGCAGCAGTTCCATCGTGATGTGAATCGGCGGCGACGGTATGCCGATGAAAGCCCCCAGCACCAGAATGGCAAATATATTATCCAGCTCTTCGACCTCGTATTCAATGGTTTCTACGGCCTTGCCACGCATGACTTCATCGCTGATCTTGAACGCCGCTATGATTTTATCTTTAATAACCTTTGATATCGAAATCATATTCATTTCAGATATCCTGAAGCGAGTTTCCTGTGACTCTAAAAATGCGCCGGTCAAATGCCAGCCGTTTTTCTGAGGGGAAGAAATAGTAAATCGCATAAAGTCCTATCAAAATTGCAGCGGTCGTGTAAAACTTTGGGAATTCCAATGCGTATGCGGCTAAAGCCAGATACGGCGTCGCCAGCGAAATGACCATAAGGCGCCTTTCAAATTTGACAAAATCTGCTTGTGAAACCATTTTTTGATCACGTTTTTGATGGGCAAAGAGGGTTCGGTAAAATATCGGCAATGCAATCGCCAACGTAACACAGAATATTAAAATGACCGGCCCAAAGATATTCACGTTGTCCACTCGATCTAATCTAAAAAGATCATATGCCTTCACCCCATACGCCAAAATAAAGCCCAGGATGGATGGTATTAAAATGATAAAATAGGTTTTTTTGAGTTCCGCCGTCATTATCTTCAATCCTTTTAAAAATTGCCGCTTGACCCGCGCTCTTTCACCAAATTGGCCTAAGCGGCCCGGGCTGGATCGGCAATGACGTGCTGGCAGAGATGGGCGGTTTTACCGTTGCCGATCGACCGATTCTGCCAACACGCCGATGCATTGCGTCATTTTCCGCCTTATGGTGTCGCAGGCGCCGGTTCCGGCGGCGGCACTTCATGGGTCACGAAGAATTTGATAACGCCTTCAACCGCGATCCACAGTGCAACGAAAAGAATACAGATATTGATCACCTGCAAGAGCACATTATGGGCGGCACCAAATTTAACCTGGTTCATGATGACAGCCCAGATGGTCATCACCGTCATAAAAATCGCCGGCAGACCGGCAATCATCCATTTCAAGCCACCGCGGGCTTTCAGGTAGAGCGTGATGATAATCAGCGCCAGTGCCGCCAATGTCTGGTTGACG
>JASFEV010000322.1:0-4677 GCA_050124655.1 Desulfobacterales bacterium | reverse complement strand
CGCCTGTATAAAACCAAAATCAAATAGTTAGTGCTATCCATAAATGGTTATTTTTCCCAATCTCTGTGTCATAATCAGATTTTAACACGAAATTTTTTAGGCCTTAACTTTCTTATCGGATAAAAAGTATGCTCATACAAATCTAACATGGTTCTCTTAAAAGAGACGGAACCATATATCGAATGTTGAATAATGTGGATAGTGCGAAATTGACTTAAATAGGAGGAGCAGATGTTTATCCAGAGAGCACCCTCTCGTTATTCGGTTTTCCTGGCTTTTTTTACCCTTTGTATCGCATTTTCTTTGGGCCTGACCGATTTAATGGCCCAATCCAGTTGTGTGTCCTGCCACACGGAAGAAAATATGCTGAAAAATAACCTTGCGCCGAAAAAAGAAAAGAAATCGGCTTTGACCTCTGGGGCAGGTTGAGGCGGATCTGTGGCTCCGTTGGAGCCTCAAAAAAAGGTTCTGGTGGCAATTGAATTTTTAGACAGCAATCATGGCGAGATTGCTTGTGAAACCTGCCATGGCGGCAATGCCGACGCGCCAGATAAAAGCCTTGCTCACCAAGGCTTGGTGCCGAGTCCCTCCCTTAGCGATCCGGAGGGCGCCTGCGGTGAGTGCCATGAAGAGATTGCGGCCTCGGCGAAAAATTCGCTGCATGTCACCTTGGGCCCCTTTGCAACCATCTTGAAGAGTCGCGCTAACCCGGACAAATATAAGACCATCGACATGGGCCAAGAGCGCCACTGCAGCCAATGCCACACCAGCTGTGGCGGCTGTCATGTCAGCAGGCCTGCATCGGTGGGCAAGGGATTTGTCAACGGCCACCTATTCAGGGCCCGCTCGGATCTGCTCAATCAATGCACGGCCTGTCACGGCAGCCGGATTGGCAATGAATATCTGGGCAAAAGGGGCCAAGGTGACATTCACGCCATCAAGGGTAACATGGTTTGTGTTGACTGCCATAAAGCTGAAGAGATGCATGCGGCTGCGCCAGAAGATTTGAAGGGCCGCTATCATCTCGAAGAGGCGGCGAAATGTACGGATTGTCACAAAAATTTACAGCGCGGTGAAATACGAAACCACAATATCCATATCGGCAAGGTGCAGTGTCAAGTTTGCCACTCTCAAACCTACACCAATTGCTACAGCTGCCACACGGGCACGGACAAGGAAGGACTACCCTATTACACCAACCAAAAAGACATCGAAAGCATGAAAATCGGCCTGGCTTACGAAGCAGATGCCCCTGCTGCGGACTTCAATTTTATGCTGGTACGGCACATTCCGATAGACCCAGAGCTTTTTGCCCATTATGAAAAAGATGTCTTTGCAAAATTCGACGAGGTCCCCAGCTGGAAACGTACCTCACCGCACAACATTCAACGCAAAACCTGGCAGACGGCCACCTGCAATCACTGCCACGGAAACCGGGATTTGTTCCTGTCCAATAAAGACCTGCTGGATTACGAGATCAAGGCCAACCAAAAAGTTGTCGTATCCGACATAAGGATTCCGGCTACTGTCGCGAGAACCGCAAAGCTGGAAATCGACACCTCCGGCGTGAAAACCGGCTGGGTAGTGGATGCCCAGTGGCTCAATGACAACATGGGCAAAGAAAACCTGGTCATCCTGGATGCACGCACTGAAGACGCTTACAATAAGGGACATATAAAAGGTGCGGTGCTGCTCGACCCTATGAAAAGCGGTAAACTGCGCTGGCCTTGGGGGACCGACACTCCCCAACAGCTGCTCGAACCGGAACAAATCGCCGAGTTGTTCGGCGCAAAAGGCATAACGGCGGAAGATCACATTGTGGTGTACGACGATGATGCTTGGAAAGCTGCGTTTCTGCTCTCCGTGCTGGATTACTGCGGAGCAAAAAACATATCGTTTCTTAAGGGCGGCATCGATACTTGGCGGCAAAACGGCTATTCTATGAGTACCGAAACACCGGTTATCGAGCCCAAAACATTCGAGGTTGACCTGCAGCCGCAATTCATTGTGGACAATCAATTTGTGCGAAAAAACCTGGACAGCCTGGATGTGCTGATTGTAGACATCCGCACCCTCGACCAGTCCAAAAAGCTGACCAAGCATCCCCGTGCATTGAGTTACGGTAGCATTCCCGGATCCGTTAAATTCCCGGTTTACGGTTTTTACATGGACCACGCTCAGCTGAAGCCACCACAAGAGTTGCTGTGGGTCCTCGAACAGCGCGGCATCACTCCGGACAAAACGGTGGTAATTACGTGCAACACGGGTGCCTGGGCCGGTGCCGGGTTCTTTATTTTACGGTATTTGGGATATCCCGATGTTCGAGTGCACGATGCGGCTTGGGTTGGTTGGGAAGAATTTGTTCGGTATCCAGGTTGCGGATACTAATTGCCCGAGCGTCGTAGATGAAACTGAAATGTCATAGAATCTCAGATTGTATGATTAGCAAAACAACTGATGGGAGGGAAGGCATGTTGAAATCGATAATAACCGTTGTTGGGTTGTTCACCATTTTCATCACCGGTGGCCTGGCAGCTTTTGCCGAGGAAACAGAAATGACGATGGATGCTATTTTCGTACCGGTGGGCCGGCTAGCGCTTGCGCCGCCTGTCGGCGTCACACCCAAACGATCGGCGGTGTCTTTCCCGCACTCGCGGCATTTCGGCTACACCTGCAAGACCTGCCATCACAAGTGGGACGGAAATTCCCAGGTGCAGAGCTGTACCACATCGAAATGCCATGATCAGTTATCCTTACCGGTAAAATCCAAAAAGGCCATGGATTATAGACCGGAAACCATACGCTATTATAAATATGCATTCCACCAGCAATGTATCAGCTGCCACAGAGAAATAAAAACCCGTAATGAAAAATTGGAACGGTCAAGAAAAAGGATCAAGGAAACACTGCAGTGGCCTGGACCCACCGGATGTGTGGACTGTCATCCGAGAGAGTAAATATTCCATTTTTGGTTGCGCGCTTCTTAAGCGTATAATTACAGAAAAGATGAGTTTGAAGAAATTGCAGGCAGCCGGGATAATGCATCTCGTACCGAAAAATCCATTACCAACGAATTTTTAAAACAAGTCCCTTTGTTTAGAAGAGAGAAGAAAAAGAATATCAGAAAGGCAGTGACTTTCGTATTACGACCGATACATTTTTAGAGATAATACCAGAATGTCAACCCTCCCTGACTGAGGAAAACATTCGCGAACTGGAAGAAGACAGCGCTAAATTTACACGTTTTTAGACACAATCGCTCTTTTTTAACGTTTAATGTAGATTGCATGTACCCATATATAAAATTTCAGCGTGTCGAAAATCACGTAAATCATACCTAAGTATTACACTCAGAGAATTTGTGTTTCTTTTAGATATCAAGATGTAACATTCAATTTGGTGAGATTGCGTGTATAGGTCTGGCCGGAATGAAATGTGAGTTGCTTTCACAAATTATTGTTATGATTTCTTTCAGCTTTATGTTTATATAGTACTGATCATTCTTGCGGATTCAATCACACCATCGGAGTTATATGACATCATCAATGACATTGACCAAAGACCAGCAGCAGGCGCTTTTGGAAATTCTTAAACAAGCGACTAGCGTCTTTTGGGGGCCTGATCTGGAAAAATGCACCGAGATGTTGCAAGAATCCTTTTTAGGCTCTTTTGATAAGCTTGCCGTTCAGCCCGGCAATAGGAATGTTCACGAAATCAAGTCGGTTCTGAAGAAATTTGAGAATGCCGAGGATTTTTTGCAGCATCTGGAAGAAGGCTATGTGCGTCTTTTCATCAGCGATCGAGGGGGTGTCACCGCGCCCCTTTATGAATCCTGCTATGCCAACATAGACGGCGGCGCAAAGGCCCTTTTGATGGGACCACCGGCCATTGATATGCAAAATCGGTTCGAGTCAAAAGGCCTGAGCCTTTCAAAAGACATCCATGAACCGCCGGATCACATATCGATTGAACTGGAATATCTATATTTTCTGCTGGCAAAAGGGTGGTCGGCTGGTGATAAAGATATGATCGACGAAGCCTCAACATTTGCCGCTGACGTCATGCTGCCATGGGTATCCGCATTTCAGGCCAGGCTGGTGGCTGAAAAAAAATTTCGCTTCTACCCGCTGATGGCTTCGTTGCTGACGGCAATTCTTGAAATCATTGCCGCATTCAACCGTCATATCAAAAGCGCGTGATGGTCCTTGGGCATACCCGGGCCATTGAAGAAATAAAATTTCATTTTCTGTGAGATTGGCCCCAACCCCAGCTATCGCAAGGGGCCAGGGCCAATGCACGAAATAACTTAAAGGTGCAAATTATTCGGGCTTGGTGATCTTAACCGAACCGTCCTTGTTGTAAGTCGCTTCGGCCTCCAGATAATAGACCTGTTTCATTTCCGGCCGAATATCCTGCACCATATAGTAAGCCTCGCCGCTGCGGGCGCCGGTATTGCAGACAAACACAATGGGTTTATCGGTGGGTAGAGTGGGGATTTTCTTCTCCAATTCATCGGTGGGAATATTAACCGCCGTCTTAAATGACCCGGCCGCATACTCCTCGGGATCGCGCACATCGATCAACATAATGCTCTGCGGATTTTCTTCCATGATCTTCTCAAAGGTGGCGATGTCAATCGAGCCTTCTTCGCCCCCGGCCTTGACCGCATCAGCTGCA
>JASFEV010000321.1:0-4684 GCA_050124655.1 Desulfobacterales bacterium | reverse complement strand
GGCGCTTCATAGATGGAGTTATGACGTCCCAGGTAGCAGGGATCGTGATAGGTAACCGTGAGGGTCACTTCCTGGGTGGGCTCTAGCCGGCCTTCCTCGACCAGACGGTATAGCAGCTCGCTGTAATGCTCACTCTCAACAGCGCCCTTTAAGTCGGCATAATGATGCTTGAAAGCGTTCAGACAATGGGGCGAGGTGGTCAGAATCTTCTGCACGCCGGCCTGCAAAAAAAGATCGCTGTTTTGTTGTTCCAGCTGCGAAAATAGCTCAGGCGCTCCGATCTGGTGAGCCGGGTCACCGCAGCAGCTCTCCGCCGTACCGAGGGTGCCAAAAGAGACGCCTGCGCTTTCCAGCAGACGGGGCAGCGCTTGGCTGGCCTCTCTGTTGTCCGGATCATATGCTGTGGTGCAACAGGTGAACAGGCAGTACTCATGGGCCGGCTGGAAGTCAGGGATATTGAGATGGCCAGACCACTCCGTGCGTTTCTCACGAGCACCCCCCCAGGGGTTGCCCTCGTTTTTGAGGCTGGCCAGCGGCGCCTCGAAAAGCCCGGGAGTTCTTCCGCCGCTGATGTTGAACTCGCGTACCGCCTGCATGACGTCGATGAGTTCTATACCCCGCGGGCAATTGACCCCGCAGGCATTACAGGTCACACAGCTCCAGACGGCGTCATCGATGGACTGTTCGGTGCCGGCATCCAAAGCAAGCTGGCGCAAGATCTGGCGCGGGCTGTAGGACGACACCCGATTCCACGGGCATACGCTCGTGCAGGTGCCGCACTGCAGGCAACTCATAAAGGTTTCACCGACTTGAGCCGTTAGCGCCTCAACATTAACCTTGGAGTCTTTTGACGCCTTTTCTTTGACTGTCGCCAAGAAAATCGCCAGCGGCCGGTAGAAGAGATGGGACCATTTGCCGAAAGGGACCTCGATGACCAGCATCGGCACGGCGATTGCCAGATGAATGACGTACATGACATAGGTTCCCATCGGCCACCCGGCCAGACGAACAGCATGCATCAAAATGCCGGTTAACGTGGTTGCAAAAAGGAGGATCAAAAAGAGCCAGTCGGAAAACTCTGAGAAACGGTGGATGGTTTCCTCTTTCTTCAGCCGGCTGCGGAACATTTCCACCGTAATGACAAGCAAGACAGCGGTGGCGTAGTAGCCGAAGATACTGGTGAAATGCCAGCTGCTGTCGTCAACCTGAAACCAGCGGATGAAAACGATAACCAGGGTCATCATGGTCATATAGCCGGTGACCAGGATAAAATGTTTCAGCCAGCGACTGCGATCCTCCCCGCATTGCCGCCAGCGCTTCTGGGTCACAAAGTTGAGGACAAAGGATTTTGCTTCGGTAATGTAAAGCCAAAACGGCACCTTTGTACCGCGCATGACGAAGCGATACATCCGAAATGCGTTTGACAGCAGGAAAGCCGAGAGGATGGCGGCCATGATCAGATCGCCGAGCTCAATCCACAAGACCGGTGCGAAAGAATTAACCGCAACCCGATCGGTGATCACCGGCCCGTGGCCGACTAAAAAGAGCACAACGACCGCCAGGGCAACGACGATTAATGCCCCGATTTCCCAGGCCTCAGATAGATAAAACCGCCGGGCAAGCCCGGTCCAGTCGTACTGAGCGGTCAGCCAGCGGCGCGTTGCCATCATCGTCTCGGCCGGCTCGGCCCCCCGGGGGCAGTCTGTATTGCATTCTCCGCAATAATAGCACAGCCAGGGTACGGGCGACTGGAGCAGCTTGTCCTTCAGCCCCAGCTGAAGATAGCGATATATCTTGCGTGGGAACGCATTCATCCCGCTGGACAGCGGACACGATGCACTGCAGGTGCCACACTGCATGCAGATGTCCATGTCTCTGGCACCCAATTGTGCCACCTCTTGATACAGTTCGCAATCCACACCGTTGTTCATCAACTTAGATCCATTTCTTTGGTTTTTATTCATCTTCGAGCCACCATGACTGTGTTTCTTAAGGTCCAAAATTCATGATTCTCCCACATCATCCCCCGGGCATTCGGTGGTGGTCGTCAGTCGGTGGACAAGTGCGATCAGTTCTTCTGATTCCAGTGGTTTCTCTAAATAGGCGCCGGGTTCCGGAACACCCTTACCGGTGGGCTTGTGTTGTAATTTCTGGTAAAATGAGAAGGTTTTCCGATCAATGGTCGACACCATGATCACCGGAACATCTTTGAGATATTCGTGCGTTTTGAGCTCGCGATACATTTGAATGCCGCTTTCCTTGGGCATCGTGACATCGAGGATGATCAGGGCTGGCTTTTCGCGGGCCGCCATTTGCATCCCTTCTTCTTTATCACCGGCATCGATGGGCTCGTAGCCGCAGCTGCCCAGCAAATTGCACAGAAAAATTCGCATATCCAACTCATCATCAACAATGAGTATTTTTTTTCTTTGAATTTCCGGGTCCAAGGTTGCCTCCGAGATGGGTTGATGGGGTTGATTCGGATTGCACGGGCACCCTTCGGTCAAACACTTGGTGCATAACTTGGTGCATAGACTGTGCCATGACATTAAATTTCGAATATATAACTGTAATTACTATAAAAATTAAACTTGCCACACCGAAATTGGGTCCCGCATCCATCTAAAATTTGCAACATCTGCAACGCTTATTGGACAAAAATATTTTAAAAATATAAACAAAATAGATAGTTGTGGGCATTTGTAGTGTTGCGCAACACAAATCGCAATTTATATGCAACGTTTCAACTCCAGAATTCAGGCCCGCCCGGCCCTTGCGCTTAAAGGATTCCGGGAAGTACGAATCGTTGGATAATCGTAAACGCGGTTATCTGGCAATCTTTAGTTGGATACGTCTGATATTGTCTCACCACGAAGAACACGAAGATCACAAAGGGAAAAAACATCAATTTACTTTTATCCTTTGGTGTCCTTCGTGCCCTTCGTGGTTATATAGGCATCACTTGAACTTTCTGCATAACCGTAATTATAAATTTCTAACCGAAATTTTAATAAACTCTTTTTTTATGGGATATTAATTGATAAAAAGAATATCGGGGTGGAGTTTAACGCACTCAATGAAATCAAATAAATTGAGAGGGCGGAACCATGCAGATCGAATCAAACACGCATACCCCCAAAAAATTGCCGCTCAATATCGCGATCGTTGGTGGGGGCCGAGCCTGTAAATTTTTCCTGCAACTTCTCAAAAATGAATCCTTTCCGTATTTAAACATCAATCTTGTCGGCGTTTGTGATATTAAACCTGAGGCCGAAGGCCTGTTGATGGCCAAGGAAATGGGTATTTATACCACGCCTAATTTGCAGGATTTATTTGACATCAAAGACCTTGACGGCATCATCGAGCTTACCAACAGCAAAGAAGTCCTCCTGGAGCTCATCAAAGCCCGGCCCAAGACGGTCGGCATCGTGGAACACAACATCGGTCGCTTGTTGCGGTATCTTTTCTTGATTGATCAGCAACTCAAATCAGCAGAGCAGCAGATCAGCCATGAAAAAATGATTTCGGAATTTATCATCCAGCAGACCAACGAACGCGTAGTGGTCCTGAGCCCGGATTTCACCATCTCAGAGGTCAATGAGGCTTATTTGAAATTTGTCGGAAAATCCAAAGCGGAGGTTGTTGGGGCGCACTGTTATGAAATTTTATACGGTTTCGATGCACCCTGCACTAGTTCAAAATTCGGGTTTGACTGTCCCATGGTGGAGACACTGAGGACCGGAGAATCCGCACATGCTATCGTGGAGAACCCCGGTTCGTTGGGTGACAAGAACTATTCCGACATGGTGACCTATCCGGTCAAAAACGCCGACGGAGAAGTAACAAAAATCATAGAAATAAGCCGGGACATTACCAAGGAATTGTCTTCCCGCTGGCATGAAAAAGTCCAGCGCTTAAAAGAGGATTACAATCATTTGATCCAGGAAGATCGCATGATTTCGCTCGGCAAACTGGTGGCCAGCTGCGTACATGAGATCAACAACCCCATCCAGGGTTTGCTGACATTTTCCCGGCTGATGGAGGACACTCTGGCCAAAGGCCAACCCACATCAAAAGACCTGGCAGAATTCAAGCAATATCTGGCGCTGATGACCCCCGAATTAGAAAGATGCGGCGACATTGTCTCCGGACTGCTTTCATTCTCCCGGGAAACACCGCAGGAATACAAGCGCATCAACCTCAACGAGGTTTTGCAATCTGTTATCGCCCTAACCGACCATAAGCTGGAGCTCCAGGGGATTAAATTAACAAAACACCTTTGTAGTGAGCCTTTATGGGTCCGCGGAGATGCCAGCCGCCTGGAGCAGTGTCTGCTTAATCTGGTCTTCAATGCCATGGAGGCGATGCCTGAGGGCGGAGAGTTGAAGATGGTGTCTGATATGGACGCCGCACAAAAAAAGGTGCACGTAGAAATCCACGATACCGGTGCGGGAATTAAAGCGCAACACCTGAACCATATTTTCGATCCCTTTTTTACCACCAAAGAAGCCGGTCGGGGAACCGGCCTGGGACTATCCATTGCTTACGGCATTGTCAAAAATCACGGCGGAATGATCAGAGCTGAAAGTCAGGTCGGCCAGGGCAGTACTTTTTACATTCAATTCCCTTACCTTTCTTTTTCCAGCAATGGTACGGAGAAAAATCATGAAAAATAAGATGAATA
>JASFEV010000320.1:0-4693 GCA_050124655.1 Desulfobacterales bacterium | reverse complement strand
CAATGACATCATCCACTTTACCTAGAATTACCGGCGTTAGATCAAGGCACAAGGTATCAATGTCTTCAGGCTCGACACCGACAATGACCGTTTCCGGCACGTGATCGAGCGCCTGACAGAGGGTTAAGGCTTCCAGGAAATCAACCTGGTGTAATGAATTTTTGGCCCGAATGCGTTCTGGAATCGCATCCCCTGCTAGACGATATAAATCTCCGGGTTTGCCCTGGTTGCGGATGGCATCCACCACGATCAGATGCTGCGGCTTTGAGATCACACCCAGCAGGTTAATTCCCAGCACACCGCCATCCACCAGCAGCACATTTTCCGGGAATTGGTATTCGCGCTGCATTTTTTCAACCACCCGAACGCCGAACCCTTCATCGGAATACAGCGTGCAGCCGATACCTAAAACCATCACATTGACGGCATACATTTCATCAAATGGGCTTTGTTCAGACACTGTTAACCTGCTAAGAAAAGGGAATATTTTATATTGTTAGGGTTTCACCCAAAAGCGTAATTCATACACCAAAACAGGGCTGAGCGTCAACACCATAAAAAAACGGCCTCCCAAATAGTTGGAAGGCCGCTTTAATGATCAGGCGGTTTTTAGAGTGCTTTGATCTTGTAAACCTCGTTGGAGTCCGGGTCGATGACGTGAACACCACAGGCAATACAGGGATCAAAGGAATGCACCGTTCGCAGAATCTCAAGCGGTTTCTTGGGGTCCGCAATCGGCGTGCCGATCAACGATTCTTCCACCGGTCCCATTTTCTGATTGGCATCTCGCGGGCAGAGGTTCCAAGTGGAGGGTACGACGTACTGGTAGTTTTTAATCTTTTTATTTTCAATCTGGACCCAGTGCCCAAGGGAGCCCCTGGGAACGTCGTTTAAACCATACCCCATGCCCTTATCAGGCATTTCATAGGGCTCATAGGTCTGGGTATCGCCGGATTTGATGTTTTCGACCAGCTCCATCACCCAGGCCTGCATCTGCTGGCCAATCGCAACCGTCTCGATACCTCTGGCGGCGGTACGTCCCAGGGTTGAGAACAGGGCATTGGCGTCAACACCCAAAGTTTTGAGCACATTGTCGACAATGGGTTTAATATCCTTATGGCCCCTGGCGTAAGCCACCAGAACGCGGGTCAGCGGACCCACCTCGCAGGGTTCCCCATCGTAGCGCGGGGCTTTGAACCAAGTATATTGGCCGTCACCCGGTCGGTATTTCGGGTTCTCCTGCAACGGTTTGGTTTCACCCTCAAACGGATGCCGGGCCGGGCCTTTCTCATACCATCCCCGGGTTACATCTTCAGAAACCTGCTCCTGCTTGGCCATTTTGACGCCCGCCAGATCACGGTTCATAATGACGCCTCTGGGCATATAGAGGCTATCGGGTTCCTTATCGGTTTCAGGGAATTCACCCCAGGCCAAAAAGTTGGTCGTTCCACCGATGGCGCCCCAGTCTTTGTAAAACGAAGCCACTGCTAAAAGATCCGGAATATAGACGTTGTTGACAAAGTCATGGGTCTCTTTGGTGATATACAAAAATTCAGCGATGCGATCCGGCGTGAGGTCGCGAGCACAGGTGACACCACCGACCACCAGTGACTGCGGATGCGGATTTTTACCGCCGAAAATGGCGTGCATGCGGGCCGCTTTGGCCTGCAGGCGCAGTGCTTCAATATAATGCGCGGCGGCCATCAGGTTGGCTTCGGGCGGCAGCTTGTAGGCCGAATGACCCCAATATGCATTGGCAAATGGGCCCAGCTGGCCGCTGTCGACAAAGGTCTGGAGCCGTTGCTGCACGTTTTTAAAATAAACCGTCCCGCCCCAGGGAGCGTTGCTGACATTATCGGCCAGCGCAGCGGTTTTCTTGGGATCGGCCTTCAGCGCGCTGACAACATCCACCCAGTCTAAGGCATGCAGATGGTAAAAATGAACGATATGATCGTGCTGGAATTGGGCACCCATCAGCAGGTTGCGGATGATGCGTGCGTTTTTTGGAATTTTGACACCGACGGCATTATCGACTGCCCTCACCGAGGACAGAGCATGGGTGTACGTTCAGACCCCACAGGAGCGCTGCACAAAATGATGGGCATCGCGGGGGTCTCTGCCTTGCAGGATGATCTCTATGCCCCGGAACATCTGGCCTGAGCTCCAGGCATTGACCACCTTGCCTCCGGCCACCTCGACTTCAATGCGGAGGTGACCCTCGATTCGGGTGATTGGATCTACTACGATTCGCTGTGCCATATGGTTCCTCCCTTGTTTTCTTGGATAGCGATGCTAATGTCTACAGTTCCTCATAAAACGGCGTGAATTTATCCCAAAATTTTGGCTCGCTGCAGCCGATGCAGGGCGCACCCGCCTCAACCGGCCAGCTGGTGCCGTCGTTGAATTTCGCCACCGGGCAATTGTTGTAAGTTTCGGGACCCCGGCAGCCGACTTTGTAAAGGCAGTAGCCCATCGCAGCTTCCTCGGAACCGAATTGCTCGACAAACTCCTCGTTTTCAAAATGCGACCGTCGCGGACATTGATCATGGATGGTTTTACCATAAGCCCACACGGGACGGCCAAGTTCATCCAGTTCCGGTAGTTTACCCAGCAAGAGGTAATTCACCACCGTGCCGACAAAATTGATGCCATTGGGTGGGCATCCGGCAATATTGACGGTTTTGATGCCCATCACCTCACTGACCCCTTTGTAGCCGCCTGGATTGGGATCTGCCGCCGGAATATTGCCGAAGCTGGAGCACGAACCATTGCAGATCACACCGGCAGCCTGAGGGATGATTTCCTGGGCAACTTCTAAAAATGTCCGACCGCCGATTTTACCGTATCCGCCATCAAATTTGGTGGCAATCGCCCCTTCGACCACACAGATGAATTTGCCTTTGTACTTGGCCGCTGCTTCGCTGAGCTGCTCTTCGGCCTGGCGACCGGCAGCCGCCATGATGGTCTCGTGATATTCGATCGAAAGAACCTCGAGAACCAGCTCATCGATCCAGGGATACATGGATCTGATTAGGGCTTCGGTACATCCGGTACACTCGGCAAAATGCAGGTAGATGACCGGCGGGCGCTGCGCCGGTGCCGCAAAGACTTCCGCCACTTTCGGCACAAAAGACGACGAGAGCCCCATGGTGGCCGTCAGGAAGGTACAGAACTTCATAAAGTCCCTTCGGGAGACGCCTTTGCCCTTCAATCTCTCATAAAATGCCTTTTCCGTTTCCATTTGCACCTCCTTGATGCGGTTAAGGATCATTCAGTTAACATCTATTTGACCTGGTAAATCTTAACACAGATGTTCAACTTACCGATTTAGCTGGCTATTTCCATCGTTGGCAAGACTAAACAGGCAGGGTGCGGCTGCAATTACCGCAAGGCTTCCTTCTATCTGATCTTTCAAATCGATCAAAAAGTCCCCAAAAATTGGTCGCCCTTTAAAAACTGAATAAGGCTCTTACTTAATAAATGGACAGCATGAAGTCAATGAAAAAAATGGCTTTTGGGACTCATTCTGAAGATTTAAGCCCGCAAGCCAAATGATGTTCTCAACTGTCATTGGGGGTATCACCGTAATCGTCGTCGGCGATTTTTAAAGACGCATCCAGTTTGCTGATTTTATCCTTTTCATCGTAGTCGGATTCAAAATCATCCTCGAGCAATTCATCCATATCTTCGCCCTGCTCTTCAACCGCTTCTTCCTTCTCAACCTCTTGGGCTTCAGGCTCTGGTTCAACTGCAAGCAATTCCAGGTCATTGAAAAACAAATCTGCTGATTCCTGTCCTTTGGTGGCATATAATTCTCGGACGGCATCTGCTATTTTAATCGCATAAATCCCAGGCGGATAAAGATTGTTAGTGCGCAAAGCAGAAATTAATTTATCACGACCGCCTCGGATGGCAGCCCGGATGACCTTTGAATCGTATGTTTCCTCGCAGAGCAACGACAAAATTTCCTTATCGAGTTCGGCAAATTCACGGATGATCAACTGGTTGTTTTTATCGTCTTTGACAATGGTATATTTTTGCTTCATTTTAATTCCCTTTCGATAGAAACAAAATTGATTTACAAATGGATTTAAGGCCTTCGAAACCACAAAAAATTGTACCTGTCAACACCTAATGCTAAGACAAAAATATTGACCATATTCGCCTTCAATGATATTTATTTAAGTTTAATACAGTGGTTGATTTTTAATAATAATTGAGTGAATACACAACGGAGGGATGGCTGAGTGGTCGAAAGCGGCGGTCTTGAAAACCGTTGAGGGTAACACCTCCGTGGGTTCGAATCCTACTCCCTCCGCCATAAAATTACTGCGTAATTTTATATAAAAAAATTTTGCAAAAATTTTTTTGGAGAGATGGCCGAGCTGGCTGAAGGCGCTCGCCTGCTAAGCGAGTATGGGGCGAAAGTTCCATCGAGGGTTCGAATCCCTCTCTCTCCGCCATTTACAAGGATTGAGCCGGTTTTCTAATCAGGAAACCGGCTCTTTTATTAATAAATTCGCATGCAATCGTACGATCTATCATACTGCTTTGCAGTCAAATTGCAGAAATTTAACTTTACGGATTCATTTTGGAACTTGCAAAGGCATCGAATTAAAGTGAGAATAAAAATTCAGATATCCCTTACATATCTGAAAAATTGCCAAAGTTTGGATCAATATATCACAGGAGG
>JASFEV010000319.1:0-4771 GCA_050124655.1 Desulfobacterales bacterium | reverse complement strand
GCTATCTTTTGTGTGTGCGTGTCGGTGCCGCTGGGGTATTTCGTATGGCAGACCTATTGCGGTCTGGCACAGGAGGAGGCGGCCACCCTGCGGTTTTTTGCCAACACCCTTTTTGACGAGATCGAGCAGGCCCTCGAGACCCTTGTGCGGCGCGAGGAAGGGCGGGTCATAGACGAGTATAATTATTTTATGAGCCCTTCCGGGCATTTTCGGGACGGCAAAGATACGAAGCGCTCGCCGCTTTCGCACCTGCCGATTGAAAATTATATTCTCGGATATTTTCAGAACAATCCAGATGGCTCGTTTCAAACACCGCTGGCCCAGGAAGGGCAGGCTGTGGCTGTCGATCATAAAGATGCCGTCTCTCAGCTGGAAACGGCCAATCGTGAATTTAACCGTATCCGGACAACGGTGACGGATAAAATAGCCCCTGCACCGGCGAAAGTGACTGCGCCAAGCGAGCAAAAAAAAGGAGATGTTTTTGCTGAAAAGTATCTGGATTTAGGCCGATCAAATAAATCCAAAGCCGCTTTGGGTCAAAAAGAAAAGCGATTGGAGGCGGTTACGGTGGCCCAGGCCCAAAATGTGGTCCGACAGCAAGCCGACGAGGGGGCCGGCAGCCCCGAGCCCTCGACCGTGGTTGCGCCCCAAAAACGTTACAGCCGCCGCCCAGCTGCCCAGTCGTCAGGTGCTAATCGTGGTTTCGCCGGCAAGCCCGCTGATGAATTGTCATCGGAAATAGCGGCCAGTGAGGCCGATGCCACCGACCAGGCAGCAGCTGTGTCCCGGGAGGCGGAAAGTTTGCAGGTGGAAGTGGCGCCGCTGCAATCGGTTTTGATCGGCGGCGATCAAATTTTTATTTTCCGCCGTATCATGATCAACCAGAAAATCTACCGGCAGGGCTTTGTCCTCAAAATTCGTTCGTTTTTGGAATACCTGGTACAAACTTACTTTCGCCAGCAGCCCATGGCCGGTTTTGCCAATTTACGACTTCAGGTTCTGGATCAAGGTCAGGTGATCAATATGGCAGAAGCCGGCGTAGCGGCGCATGACCCTAAACTGGTCATACAGCGCGCCTTTCCGCCACCGTTTGCCTTTTTAAATGCCACATTGAGCAGCGCTGAAATTCCGCGTTCTGCCGGGCGCCAGACGCTGATGGTGATGATGGGGGTTTTGGCGGCCATATTTTTGCTGGGTTTGTTTGCGATCTATAAAAGTGCTCAAACCCTTGTGGATCTTTCCGAACGCCGCGCGCAATTCGTATCATCGGTCACCCACGAATTAAAAACGCCGTTGACCAATATCCGCATGTACATCGAGATGCTGGCGCAGGGCATCGCCAAAGATACGGAGCGGGAGCAGGAATATTTTCAAATTATCGACTCTGAAGGTTCGCGTTTAACCCGTCTGATTAACAATGTGCTGGATTTGGCCAAACTTGAGAAAAAGCAGCGCGTCCTTGACCTCAAGCCGGGGACATTTGAGGAAGTTGTGGCTGAGGTGCAAACGGTGATGCAGGCCAAACTGCAACAGGAAGGCTACTCCCTGACATTTAAAAAGGAGGGCATGCGGCCGTTTAACTACGATCGGGAAGCCATGATCCAAGTGTTGATCAATTTGATTGAAAACAGCCTGAAATTTGGCCGGGCAGCGGTGCGCAAAGAAATTGCGATTCGAACTTACGAGGATGGCCGTTGGATGAAAATTGCCGTTTCCGATTGCGGTCCCGGAATCCCGCGGCGGGCGCTTAAAAAAATCTTTGATGATTTTTACCGGGTGGACAATTCACTGACACAGACGACCCGCGGCACCGGGATCGGTTTGGCCCTGGTGAAAAAATTTATTCATCTGATGGGAGGGCACGTCACTGCCGCAAACAACCCGAAAGCGGGCTGTACCGTTATTATTTCCTTACCATTGGCTGAATAATTTACAGGTTGGGTAATCTCGATACGGAGGCTGTACGAATATATGAGATAAACATACCAGGAAATCGTTAATGGTTACTTGTTATTGGTTATTGGTGAAGAAAATTAATGAATATGTTGAAAAATAACGAATAACGATTAACGAATAACGAAAAAGTTGATTAAAGATCAACTTTTTCCATCTAATACCTCGCGGACCTTTCTGGCCAATCTGCGAATGGTAAACGGCTTCATGATCAACCCCTGGATGCCCAACTCGTCGGCCCGCTGTTCATTTATTTTTTCGCTGTAGCCCGTACAGATAATGATGGGGATATCGCCGCGGATTTGCCGCAATTTTGTGCTGAGTATGTCACCGGTCATATTGGGCATGGTCATGTCTGAAATGACCAGATCAAATTTATGTGGATCTGCACGAAAAGCTTCAAGGGCTTCAACCGGCCGGGTCCATGGCTCCACACGGTACCCTAATTTTTTAAGCATGTTTTGACCTAGATCGATGAGACTGTCCTCATCATCGACGAGCAGAATGCATTCACTGCCGGTTGGCAGTGCTTTTAACTCCTCGGTTTCCGATACCGTCTGCCTTTCCATAATGGGGAAAAAAATATCAAAACGGCTGCCTTTTCCAGATACACTCTCAACGTGAATGCTGCCACCGTGTCCCTTGATGATGCCGTGAACAACGGCTAATCCCATACCCGTACCCTTGTCCTGTGCTTTGGTGGTGAAATACGGGTCAAATATGCGATCCATGGTGCGGCTGTCCATCCCATGACCGGTATCACTGATACTGAGTTTTACATAGGGGCCGGCAGTAAGATCCGAATACAGAGCGGCCTCTTCGGTTTTCAATTCAATATTTTGCAAACTGACATCTAAAATACCGGCGGTGTCGGCCATGGCATGGCCGGCATTGGTGCATAGGTTCATCATCACCTGATGGATCTGAGTGGGATCCGCGTAAATCGCATCCAAATTGGATTCGATATGTTGTTTGATTTCGATAGAGGTCGGCAACGAAGCCCGCAACAAATTCAAAGCTTCCTTGATAATGGGTGTTAGTGAAATGATTTGCTTGTTTTGTTCGCTTTTGCGGCTAAACGCCAGGATTTGTTTGACCAGATCCTTGGCCCGATGTCCCGCTTTGAGCACTTGTTCTATGTTGTAATGCTCCATTGAATCCTGACGGGTATCGTAAAGGGCCATTTCAGAATAGCCAATAATGGCACCTAAAATGTTGTTAAAATCATGCGCAATACCGCCGGCCAGGGTGCCGATGGCCTCCATTTTTTGCGCCTGAATCAGCTGAGTTTTGAGCTGTTCACGCTCTTCCTGAGTCGCTTTGAGCTCACTGATATCCCTGGTAATGGTCAAAATGTGCGGTCGGTCATGGAGTTGTATCAGGGTCGCTGACATTAACGCGGTGATCATCCGACCGTCTTTCAAGCGGAATCGGGCCTCCAGGTTTTCGATCTTACCGTTTTCAGATATTCCATCAACCAGCTTTTGACGCTCTGTGGGATCTTCCCAAATATCGAGGTCCGCAGCCGTTTTCCCGATGACCTCTGTAGCCGACCAGCCCGTTACCCGTGAAAAAGCGCTGTTCACATCGATGCAGCGCCCGTCTTCGGCCTGAATAATGGTGACCGGATCCGGAAAGGTCTCATAGACCGTCCGCAGCCGTTCCTCGCTTTGTTGTAAGGCCTGGCGTGTCTTTTTATTTTCCAGCGCATTGGCAACTGCTTGGCCGACGATTTTGAGCAGAGAACTGGTGTCTTCGGCCCACATTTTTTCTTCTCTGACTGAATCCAACCCGATAAACCCAATCACCTTGCCGCCAATGACTATCGGCACGCTCAATAGTGCCTGAATGTTCTGCTGCTCAAGCTCCTCTTTTACCGCAGCGGCCTCAGGGGGCAGGTCAGAGACACGCGGGATCACAACCATTTGTCCTTCTAAAAATTGGTTCATTACCCATGCAAAGCTTTCCACGGGAGCGTTCTGAATGCGATCTATTGCCGGCTCGATTTGGTTGGCACACCATTCATGGGTGCAGGATACGAATTTTTGGTCTCCAGAGAATTGAAAAACATAGCTGCGATCTGCATCGGCAAATTCGCCGATGTGCTGCAGGGTGTGGTCAATCTCATCATCAATTTGCGCTGGATGCAGATTGATAAATTGGCTGGAAATTTTGGTGATCAGGTTTTGGAACTTGAGTCGATACTGCAGCTCTTCTTCGGCACGCTTGCGCTCGGTAATATCGGTGACGATGCCCAGTATGGCGGTTTCACCCTGGTAGCGAATCAATTTGGTGGTAATGATGGCCGCTATTTTTTCGCCCTGCTTGGTCAATAGATAATACTCGTAAGGTGCAACCTCTTGACCCTGCATATGCTTTGCAAAATTGGATCCCACCAGATCCACGGATTCCGGAGCAATCAGGGTCATGAAATCAAAATCCGGAGCGCATAATTCCTCGCTGCTATAGCCCATGACCTGTGAACAACGGCGATTGACATAAACGACCCGCCCCCCTTTGTTGATGAAAATCATGTTGGGGGATTGCTCAGTAAGCAGTTGAAAAGCCTTGCTCATTCTAAGTCCAGAAACACCAGTATCCCTGGATGCAAGCTGCTTTTCGAGAGCCCGGATTCGTTGGATCAATTCATCACGGGGGGGCTTTGGCAATTAAACCTCCTTGAATCATATCACAAAGATAGGCTGCGGTATGAATTAAAAATTTCTAATGATTCTAATTAGTTTATAACGCATTTTGTCATAAATTGTCAAATTTTTCCTATCTTTACCGAACAAATCGCAGATCAATTATCTTGTGA
>JASFEV010000318.1:0-4832 GCA_050124655.1 Desulfobacterales bacterium | reverse complement strand
GGCTGCGGCATGATCTTGTCGAATTCGTCTTTGGCAATTTGCATCAGGCCCGGGTGGGCCACCCAGGTACCGTCATGGCCGTCTCGCGCTTCGCGAACCTTGTCTTCCTGCACCTTTTTCAGTGCGTCCGCGTTGGCTTCCGGATCATTTTTGATGGGGATCTGGGCGGCCATGCCGCCAAGGGCATGGGTGCCGCGGCGATGGCAGGTCTGGATGACCAGCAGGGAATAGGCGTGCATGCAATGGCGGGTCATGGTAATTTGGGCGCGGTCGGGAAAAATATAGCCCGGCACGTTTTTAAAACGCTTGATAAAGCTGAAGATATAATCCCAGCGGCCGCAATTCAAACCGGCCATATGCTCTTTAAGCGCGTAGATGATTTCATCCACTTCAAAGGCCGCTAAAATGGTTTCGATCAATACGGTGGCCTTGATGGTGCCGCTGGGGATGCCGATCATCTCTTGCGCGCGAATGAAAATATCATTCCACAAGCGGGCTTCCAGGTGACTTTCGATTTTGGGCAGATAAAAATAGGGCCCGGTCCCTTTGGCCAGCAAGGCTTTGGCATTGTGGAAAAAATAAAGTCCGAAATCAAATATGCTTGCCGAAATCGGCTCACCATCGACGGTGATGTGTTTTTCAACCAGATGCCAGCCCCGCGGTCTGACGATCAGGGTAGCGATTTCCGGATTCAGCTTATACTGCTTGCCCTGCGGATTGACAAAAGAGATCGTTTCGTTGACCGCATCGCACAGATTGATTTGTCCCTCAATGGTTCCTTTCCAGGTGGGCGAGTGCGAGTCTTCAAAATCCGCCATGTACGTGCTGGCGCCGGAGTTGAGCGCATTGATAATCATCTTGCGGTCCACCGGCCCGGTGATTTCCACCCGCCGATCCTTTAAATCATCCGGTATCGGTGCCACCTGCCAGTCGCTTTCGCGAATCGACCGGGTTTCCTCTAAAAAATCGGGCAGCTTTCCGCCATCAATTTCGGTCTGTCTCTTTTGACGGTTTTGCAGCAGTGTTTTGCGTTGCGATTCAAATTCGAGCGCCAGGGCGCCAACGAACTGAAGGGCTTCAGGCGTCAGAATTTGAGAAAACGCCTCGTCAACGGGTCCAAGCACCTCGATACCATCCACTTTAACAGGGTCGCCCATGGTTAATATCCCTCCTTTCCCTACCTGAATCTTGTATGAAAATTAATGAGAAAGTAAGAAAATATTAAAAACAGCAGGTTGTGAAAAATCTAAAATTAAAGTCAAATACCAAACAAGTAAAAAGGATGATGATCGATTTTATCACATTAATTTTCACCCTGCGGGCGAGCCGGAGGCTTCCATCTGCTGCGTTATTAAGGCCGAGGCATAGCTGACTATGGCCTCGCCCTTAAATGCCTTGCATATGAAAGCCTCCGACTCGTGCAAAATTCAGGTATTAATCTGAATGTGCCAGATGGTGTTTTGTCCATTTCGTCTTGATTAGTACATAAAAGTCAACCGTATGTCTTCCTAACCTACGGCGTCGACAACCGACGGTGTCAAAAGACCTTAAGGCCAAATTCAGTCGAAGTCAACGGCCACCTTTAATTTGAAATTCCTATTTTTGATGGGGCTACTAATTGGATTTAAGGTCGGTTAAATAGAAGTTATCTCAAAAAAGGCGTCGACTTTGGGCATATGGATATATATGCGGCAGTTCACCGGCTTTAACGGCCGCCTGGGCCTTCTGCCAGAAATCGACATCCAGCAGATCGGAGTGGTGCTCTAAAAAAATTTCTAATAGATGATCCGTCAGGCCTAGAAAATGTTTAAACTCCTGCGGGAACACATCATTTTCTCCAACGACATACCAGGGCTCAGCGGCCAACTCATCTTCATAACTGGCAGGTTGCGGTATGTTGCGAAAATTGCAGGTCGTCAGCGGACACAATTCATCGTAATCATAGAAGACAACACGCCCATGACGGGTAACACCAAAATTTTTCAAGAGGATATCGCCAGGAAAGATATTGCTGACGGCCAGATCCTTAATAGCAGCGCCAAAGTCAATAACGGCATTGCGGGCGGCCGCCGCTTCGGCCTTTTGCAGGTAAATATTTAAAGGCGTCACCCGGCGTTCGACATAGGCATGGGAGAGGATGACATGATTATTTTCGATCTTTACCGTTTGAGTGGCTTCAGATTGCAGCTCGGCAAGCAGGTGCGGTGCAAAAAAACAATCATCAAATTTTAAAAATTCAAAATCCTGCGCATCGATCAGACGGCCGGCGCGATCATGTTCGAACACCAGCCGGTATTTTTTCTTTACCTGCTGCCGGGTGATTTGTTTGGGCCGACCGAAGCGGTCTCTGATGAGCTTAAATACCAGATCATCATTGGGCATGTTAAAAACAATCATCACCAGGCCGCTTTCCCCGGGAGAGATGTCAAATTGTTCATCCCGGCATTCCGATAGGTGCCCTAAAAGTTCCTGATAGAGAATGGTTTTGCCGTGCTTGTTAAAGCCGATTGCCGTGTACAGCTCGGCGATGCGCTTTTGTGGCAAGAGTGTTTTGAGAAAGCTGATTAAATCGCGTGGGCCGGCCGATTCCACATGAAAATAAGAGCGGGTAAAGCTGAATAAAATGCTGATATCGTTTTCCTGCAGCAGAACCGCATCCACGCTTATGCCAGCAGATGAATTTAACATCGCTATGGCCAGCGGAACCAGATGTTGGCCACAATACATGCGACCGATGAGATAAGCGCCCATCCCGCGATAAAAAACGTCGTCCACCATTTCAATGCGATCGATGGCAGCCGGCAGTCCCAGTTTACGCAGATGGGCTTCGATTTTAGCAGCCACCCGCCCGCCGTCCTGTTCGAGGTTGTAAAATCCGGCGGCCAACGGATAACCGGCCAGAACCTTGCAGATCAGGTCAGTGATCGATTTTTTTCCTGGATATGACCGGCAAACGTTTGAAGTCGCTGAATCAGAAGATGGGTCCGCATCGGTGTCGACAAACTCTATTTGCGGGTCAACGCCGACGGTGGCAAATATGCGCCGCGTAACGGAATTAAAAAAGGTTTCAGCCAGCTCGCGGTCCCGGCGCGAGTTGACCAGAGATGCGTATGTCGCCTTTAGGCTTTCCCAGACCTGTCTGTCTTCTGTCTGATCATCCAGCAACTGGCGAATGGTGCTTTCTATTTTGTCTACTTCATTTTTGTAGATCTTCAAACGGGCGGCTGCATCGGCGCGCATGCCCTGCCAGTCAAGGGTCTCAAAACGTGATTGGGCACGCGTGGTCACCTCATCAAACTGGCTCCGGTAGCTGATAAAAGTTTCCTGGATCGCATTGGCACTTGTGTCTGCGAGTCGGCTATGGGTCGGGTTCAGCGGCATTTATCTAAATAAAGGCTACTTTTGCAAAGCATGTATCGCTTCGTGTTTTTCAAGATTGTTCTGAAAGGAATCTTAAGTTTATTTGACTATTTTTTCAACACCGTTTGGAGTTTAGTAGTGTCAAAGATTTGATCCCCACCTAAAGTGGATGGCTTCGGAGATTTGGGTGGCGTCGATCTGGGCGGTTTGATCTACTTTGGCAATGGTGGGCAGGATTTTCAGATACAGCCGCTGGGGACAGTTCGTTATGGGTTCTTCTTGTCATGCTTGCCCGGCATCATGAAACAGGCATCATCCAATCGGTTGCAGATATAGGCATTGATGATTTTTTCAAGCTCGCCGGCTATGCCGCTGACCAGTGCAATGTTTTTGCCGGCTAAAAATCGGCACATGATGTCACTGACGCCGGCGCAGATAATTTTGCGAATTCCCCAACGGGCCATGACCTCGATGCGCTCATGGATGGACATTTTGTCAAGGTTCAGTTCCTGCCGGCGGATTTCACAGCCCTTCTCGATGTCCACCACCACCATGTGCTGGCATGAGTCCAGTACAGGAGAAACGCGCGATTCAAATACCGGTATCGCCACTCTTTCCATTGATTTTATATCTTAAAAGAGCCTGCCTATTGCAAGCTTCGCTACCGATTAAAGTCAAAATGTCTCATGTGATTTAGACCTATCCTTATCCTTATTCCGCCTCACACGTGTGATGTTCGTGATCTTCGCAACCGCAGGTGGATGCGAGTTGAGATTTTAAATCCGCGTGTGCCAGGTTCCACCAGAGGGGATTGATGCCAACCGGCGGCAACACATTGCCCGCAGGGTGGCTGCAAGCCGGATGCGTACAGGCATGTTCAAAAACAATTTGCTCTTCGGATTCCAGCTGTGAGCGCCAGAGGGTATCCACCCATGTATTAGGGTCGGCTGGATTGGCAAACAGCACGCTGGTCGACCATTGCTGGATGTCAGCGCACACCCGACTCGCCGGGGTTTGATGGGATTTGATAATGGTTTCAAACCCCGGAGATCGGGTTGCACCGACAAATACCGGTGGCTGTTTTGAATAAAAAGCGTACAAACTAACCAGTCGGTCAAACAGGGGAGAGCCAACCTGCCAGCCGGGGATATTGCGAATGCGGCTTTTTTCAGGCAGATGATTCGCTGTACCGTTTTTCCCTGTTGAGGCCGTCCATCTCAGAAAATTAAGGCTGTCAAATGTGAACAGCGCAACGGTTTCGGCCGCATCCAAAGCAAATGAGATGCTGCCGATGGTAAAAAAGGCCTCGGGTATTTCCTGTTGGGTTTCCAAGCGGGGCGTATGAGTGTGGTCAAACAGATCACTGTTGACCATTTCCCGTTCCCGGGGTGAAAATGCCTCGAAGACGCCGGCCGAAACATAGGGATAGCATTTGACCGCAAACCGGCCCAAATACAGAGTCTGATTGCTAG
>JASFEV010000317.1:0-4972 GCA_050124655.1 Desulfobacterales bacterium | reverse complement strand
ATCAGTAGATAGGTTGATGAAGCAAGCTGTTAATGGCGGGATCTTTCCCGGTGCCGTACTGCTGGTCTCAACTGGGACAACGGTTGCTTTTTTAGAGGCATACGGGTTCGCGAATCTCCACGAACAAAGGTCCATGACCGTTGAAACCATTTTTGATCTGGCCTCTTTGACCAAGCCGTTGGCCACAACCCTGGCAGTGATGCGGCTTGTTCAAGATCGCAAAATCGCAGTAGAACAGTCTCTCGGTGATTTACTGCCTGAATGCCAGAAGAGTGATAAAGCCGAAATCAAGCTCAAACATCTTCTCTATCACAATTCGGGACTTCCAGACTACCGGCCTTACTACAAGCGCCTAAGTAAAATTGAAATGGATTTACGCCGCACCAAGCTGCGTCGGCTGATAGTGAAAGAACCACTGAACCAACCCTGCGGCCATGAAGTCCTTTACAGTGATCTGGGGTTCATGATTCTGGCATGGGTGGTTGAACACATTGCCGGCCAGCGACTGGATCATTTTGTCTCTCAAGAAATCTACCACCCCCTGGGGCTTGAAAACCTTTTTTTCAACGCCTATAACGCCGATAACCACCGGGGACCTTTTGCTGCCACTGAAGATTGTGTCTGGCGCCGTAAACTCATCGTCGGGCAAGTGCACGATGAGAATGCGTTTGTCGTCGGCGGCATCGAAGGACACGCGGGCCTCTTCGGTAGCGCAGAAGATGTGAACCGACTCCTAATTGAATTGCTTTGCACCTATCACGGGCATATGACCGCTGCGGTCTTCAATAAAGACGTGCTGAATCAATTTTTCAAACGCTTGCCGGATACCGACAAAGCCATGGGATTTGATATGCCGCGTTTGAATAATGCTAGTTGCGGCCGAGGTTTTTCAGCCAACAGCGTTGGGCATTTGGGTTTTACCGGGACCTCTTTTTGGATGGATCTTGAGAAATCTATTATCGTCATATTGCTGACCAATCGCATACACCCCTCTCGTGAAAATGAGCGCATTAAAAAATTCAGACCCGCTTTGCACGACACGATTATCAATGCTATGGGGTATTAAATTTTTTAATGATTATTTTTGCTTGTCATGTTACAATAAATCTGTTTTACCATCCATTTAATTTTTATGGTCATTCTTTACAGCGAGGCCTTGCCGAATGAACTTATTTTTCGATAGAATTTTAGGGGTGTTTTCAGACGACTTGGCCATTGATTTGGGTACCGCCAATACACTTGTTTACGTGAAAGGCAAAGGTATTGTCCTAAGTGAGCCATCAGTGGTCGCCGTCAGCACGGGAAATCGATCTAGGAACCGTGTTTTGGCCGTCGGAGCCGAAGCCAAAAACATGCTGGGCAAAACACCCGGAAACATATTAGCCATCCGGCCGATGCGCGATGGCGTCATTGCAGATTTTGAAGTGACCGAAGCCATGTTGCGGCATTTTATCCATAAAGTACATAATCGGCGAACTTTCGTGCGGCCGCGAATCATTATTGCCGTACCTTCCGGCATTACCCAGGTTGAAAAACGAGCTGTTCGAGAATCAGCCGAATCCGCTGGTGCCCGCGAGGTATTTCTGATCGAAGAACCCATGGCAGCCGCCATCGGAGCGGGTCTTCCCATCACCGAACCGACCTGTAACATGGTGGTGGACATTGGCGGTGGCACGACTGAGGTTGCTGTAATCTCGCTGAAGGGTATTGTTTACAGTCGATCGGTTCGGGTTGCGGGTGACAAAATGGATGCCGCCATTATTCAGTACATTAAACGCAAATATAACCTGCTCATTGGTGAGCGTTCGGCCGAAATGATTAAAACGTCAATCGGCAATGCTTATCCGGATTCCCAAAACTTGGAAACCATTGAAGTCAAAGGCCGTGACCTGGCGTCCGGAATCCCGAAGATCCTATCGATCGACTCGGAAGAAATCCGAATTGCCATTTCTGAACAAATTGATGCCATTGTTGAGACGGTGAAAATTGCGCTCGAACAAACACCACCTGAATTATCCGCCGATATTGTTGATCGAGGTATTATTCTCACCGGAGGAGGTGCCCTGCTGAAGAATTTGGATAAACTTATCCGAGAAGAAACCAGTTTACCGGTTACGGTCACAGACGACCCATTATCCACGGTGGCGCTGGGCTCAGGGAAAGCCCTCGACAATCTTGAAATCCTCAGGGCGGTTGTCGTTAGCTGAGTTCTTGTCGCGTCGCTAAAGTTAACAAAGCGTTATGTTCTCCAAAAAGATGGTTCTAATCGTTGGCGTGATCATTCTGATTACCGTCAATGTCATCCTCCTTTCATTTTCCAGCAAAAGCCAATCAACCTTTGGGTTAGGTCGAGTCGGCCTTTCCTTAGTGTCACCCTTTCAGGAGCTTGTTACCCGCTCAATTCGTTTTGCACGGGATATCTGGGAACGTTATTTCTTTTTGGTAGCGGTTGCCCACGAGAACGAAAACCTAAAAAAATCGTTAAATCAATTTATTGGTAAAAGCAATCAATGGCATGAAATAGAACTGGCCAATTCTCGCCTGCGGGATCTGCTGAAATTTCAAAAGGCACCGACTAATCAAGTTGTAGCTGCCGAAGTGATTGGAAAAGATCCGTCCGGGTGGTTTAAGACGATCATTATTGATAAAGGCAAAACAGATGGACTGCAGAAAGGACTCCCGGTGGTCTTGCCCACAGGCATTGTCGGTCAGGTGATTGAAGCCGCCGGCCATTATTCTAAAGTTATGTTGCTGATTGACCGAAACAGTGCCGTTGATGCTCTGGCGCAACGCTCACGGGCGCGGGGTATTATTAAAGGTGAATCTGCTGACCAGTGCCGATTTGAATTTGTTTTGCGCAAGCACGACGTGCAGATCGGCGACACGGTGATTGCATCCGGACTGGACGGTGTCTATCCAAAAGGGCTGCGTATTGGCCGCGTATCGGATATCAACCAGCGTAATTCAGACATCTTTTATGAAATTACCGTTGCGCCTTTTGTCGATTATGAAAAACTGGAAGAAGTCTTGGTTATTTTACCTCCGCAATCACAAGATTTGGCGAACAAAAAATGAGATATGGCTTTTACATCGGCACCTGCCTGTTATTGTTGATCGTCCAAACCACTATCTTACCTTACATACCGGTATTGCGTGGCATGTATGATCTTCTCATTCCCTTTGTGATCTTCATCAGTATTTGCCTTCCCATGCGTGAAAGCTTGCCGTTTGTCTTGATTCTCGGGTTGATTATGGATAACCTTTCCGGAAGCCCATTTGGATTGTACATGACATTTTATTTGTGGTTGTTTATCGGCGTGCGCTTTATTATAAGATTTCTACGGGTGAGCAATAGATTTCTTTTATCAGCGGTCGTCGTCATAGCTGTTTTAATCGAAAATCTTTTAACAATCGCCATCTTTGCATTTTTCAGGCCGGCTGGACAACTGCCGGCAGATACTTTTCTGGTTCTCACACAGCAGTTTTTGTGGGCCATAGTGACGGGCCCTTTATTTTTGCTCTTTTTGTTGGCTCTGGCAAAACGATTTAATATCCAATGGGATGGCGCCGCTCCGCAGCCAAACGCTTATGGATAAGTACCTAAAAACAGCTGATACCGATTGGTACAAGCAGCGCATAACGGCTGTGATTGTTTGTGCCCTGGCGGCTTTTGTGGTGTTGTTTATTCGGCTCATTTTCCTGCAGGTCATCATGGGCGATGAATACCACCGCCTCTCATTAAACAACAGTATTCGACTGCAAAGCATTGAGCCCCCGCGAGGCCGGCTATATGATCGTAACGGCGATCTTTTGGTAGACAACCGACCCTCCTTTGATGTGAGCATCACCTTAAAAGATGCCGAGCCTCTTGACCGGACAGTTGAGAAATTGGCACACTATCTTAAAACACCGGCAGCTGCCCTTTTGTCTCAGATCAAGCAAGCGCGCGGGGTATCGGCTTATAACCCCTTGTTGATCCGACAGGATGTGGGACGCGACATGCTGGCCGCCATTGAAGTCAATAGATTTGATTTACCGGGCGTTTCAGTTGATGTCAATTTGCGGCGCAACTATATTCACCAAAGCCAGGCAGCTCATTTGATCGGTTATTTAAGTGAGATTAGCCCGACTGAACTTAAAAGCGGTTCGTATCCGGACTGTCGCAGCGGTGATCTGATTGGCAAGTTCGGCGCTGAAAAGGTTTATGAGAATTCGTTGCGCGGCAAACGGGGCGGTCGTCAGGTTGAAGTCAATGCCAACGGCCTGGTGGTCAGGATTTTAAAAACCGTTGAGGCCGAACCCGGACATAATGTCTATTTAACGATCGATCGAAGCTTGCAGCGCCGCACCGAAGCACTGCTGGAGGGCGTGGTCGGTGCGGCGGTTGCCGTCGAACCGGCAACCGGCAAAATTTTAGCCCTGGCGAGCAGTCCTTCATTCGATCAAAATTCTTTTGTGGGTGGCATCCCCCGTGAGCAATGGAAATCTCTGATTTCAAATCCGTTCAGACCCATGTCAAATCGGGCGATCCAGGGTGAATATCCGCCCGGGTCCACCTATAAGATCATTACGGCGCTTGCCGGGCTGCAAGAAGGCGTCATTGATGAAAAGAGCATTTTTCACTGCCCCGGGTATTATCGATTCGGCAATCGAATTTATCGTTGCTGGAAAAAGGGGGGACACGGCAGGGTTGATATTGTCAAAGCGGTAGAAGAATCCTGTGATGTCTTTTTCTATCAGGTGGGTCAGCAGCTCGGCGTGGATCGCCTGGCATGGTATGCCAAGGCCTTTGGTTTGGGCTCGCCCACTGGTGTTCAGCTGGATCATGAAGCCCATGGCTTAATTCCCACTGCGGCCTGGAAAAAAAGGCGAACCGGTGAGCCGTGGCAAGAAGGTGAAACCCTGTCGATTGCTATTGGCCAAGGATTCAACCTGGCCACCCCCGTTCAGATGGCGCTTTTAGCTGCTGCGG
>JASFEV010000316.1:0-4978 GCA_050124655.1 Desulfobacterales bacterium | reverse complement strand
GTTTCAGTATCTGGCTGCTGGCTACTGGTCCCTGGCTCCTGGCTACAAGCTTTGATTCCCTGCTTCAGCCAGAAGCCAGAAGCCAGAAGCTGAAGAAGGTGAAACCTGACAAAAGGAGAATCCATGACAGCTAATCTGGCCATCACACCCCAACAGATTAAGCAGGCGGTTGCAGCGCTTAAAAAGCTGCGACCTGCTTATGCAGACCTTTTGAATTTTTACGAAAACATTTTTGTGGCCCAGGAAGATTCCAAAAGCCAGATCAATATAGATCCGATAAAGATCGGCGAAGAAACCCTGGCGCTGAAGAGAAAAGAAAAATTTTCGCTGATTACGATATCAGAATTTGTTGTCGATCAAAAAGCCTCAACCGCTCTCTTAAAACAGCTCTGCCAAATCACCGAAACAGCCCACAACGAGATGGCGGAGGCTGCCCGGAACATTCAAGAAGCCATAGCCACCGGCGAACTGGATCCGCCGGCTGTGTCTGCAGCGCTTTTAAATACAGACGATGCTTATTTTAAACAAATCGAAAAGGACGTGGGCATTGAAAAAAAAGCCCTGGCCTTTATGGCTTACAGCAGCATCAAGCCTTCCTTAGTCCATTGCGCCGAGCAGCTGGCAGCCTACCTGGATTCAGACGATCCATGGGATAAGGGATTCTGCCCTGTTTGTGGCAGTGCACCCGGTTTTTCATTGTTTGAAGATGAAGGCAACCGCGTTTTATTTTGTGGCTTTTGCTGGCATCAGTGGGCGGCCCAGAGAATCTATTGCCCGTTTTGTGAAAATAAGGATGGTAAAACCTTACATTATTTATTCAGTCAAAAAGAAAAAAACTATCGGATCGATGTCTGTGACAGCTGCAAAACATACCTAAAGGCCATTGATCAGCGCAACACAGATCGTATTATTTATCCACCATTGGAATTTGTGGCCAGTTTACATCTGGATATCAAGGCCCAAGAAATGGGCTTTAAAAGCGGAATTCAGCTGGAGCTGCCGTGAAGGTTACGGGTTGAGGGTTGCGAGTCACGCGTTGCGATTTACGGGCGTGAGTAATTTTGCTCCTGGCTTCTCGCTTCTGGCTTCTGGCAGAAAGTAGGGAACCAACTGCCAGCAGCCAGTGGCCAGAAACCAGCGGCCAACATAATGAACCGATTTACCTTTTTTACACATCCACAACAATAATGAGCCATTTGAAACGATTACTGTTGATATTCAGTTTGGGATTGATCTTGATGGCAATGGTGCCGCTGACCGTCTGCGCCAAAGACCAGAAAGATATCGGCAACCTGTTGCAGGATGCAGGTGCGCCCAAAGAAGAAGTGGTTCAATTGCAGACCGCCTGGTCGCTGGACCGGGCGCGTCCCGGTGACACTGTGTCGCTGGCGGTTGTGGTTGATATCAAAAATGGATTTCACATTAATGCCGATGCCGGTCAAATCCAGCCGTTTGAGGATTTCAACCCCTATCCCACCAAAATTCAGGTTTTGGCAGCCAGCGACGGCGTTAGCATTGCAAGCGCCCGATTCCCGCCAGCCAAACCATTTAAAGTAGACTACGCCAGCGGGGACCTCATGTCGTTTGAGGGTCGCACGATTATCACCCTTTCGATGAATTTGGCGGAGCAGATCCCTTTGGGATCTATCAGCCTGGATATCCAGGTAGAATATCAAGCTTGTTCTGATCGCTACTGCCTGTTTCCCGAAAAAAAACGGTTGAATGCAACCCTGTCCGTGGTCGAATCCGGAACGCCGGTAACCCGAATCAATACCGAGCTTTTTGACGATCTGGCAGTCGGCACTGATGTGTCAGGGACTGGTGGGATTCATTTTAGTCTGTTTGGCTGGCAATTTTCAATCAATCCAGCGTCGGCAGTCGGGTACATAATGCTGCTGGTCGTGGCGGCTTTCGGGGGCATGCTGCTGAATTTGACGCCCTGCGTTTTGCCGTTGATCCCGATAAAAATTATCAGTCTGTCGCATGCTGCCGAAGACCGCCGCAGATGTCTTTTACTGGGCCTGATGATGTCGCTGGGGGTGCTGGCGTTTTGGGCCGGTCTGGGAATTTTGATTGCCCTGGTCAGTGGGTTTACCGCCACCAATCAGTTGTTCCAATATCCGCTTTTTACCATCCTGGTCGGTGCAATCATTGCGATCATGGCCCTGGGGATGTTCGGTTTTTTTGCAGTTCGCCTACCCCAATTCATCTACATGATTAATCCCCAGCAGGACAGCCTGCAGGGATCTTTTGGACTGGGCATTCTGGCCGCAGTTTTGTCAACACCCTGTACGGCACCTTTTATGGGCGCTGCCGCTGCCTGGGCCGCCACCCAAACCCCGTTAATCACTCTGGCCACCTTTGCAGCCATCGGTGGCGGAATGGCCCTGCCTTATCTGCTGCTCTCAGCGTTTCCCCATCTGGTCAACCGAATGCCCAAAGCCGGGCCGGCCAGTGAGCTCATCAAGCAAGTCATGGGGCTGTTTATGCTGGCAGCGGCGACTTATTTTTTGGGTGTTGGCATCAGCGCCCTGCTGAGTTCACCGCCCAATCCGCCAAATAAGATGTTCTGGTGGCCGGTTATGGTTCTGATAGCGGCCGGCGGGGCCTGGCTGGCTTTACGGACACTACAACTGGCGTCTCGAAATGTAACCAAAACGATTTTTGTCGGCCTGGGCCTCATTTTGATCGCCCTGCCGATCTGGGGCGCCGTGCGGCTAGCCGATAAGGGTCCGATTGATTGGATCCATTATACCCCTGAACGTTTTGAGGAAGCCTTGAAAAACAATAAGGTGGTGGTGATGGATTTTACGGCCGAATGGTGCTTAAACTGCAAGGCCCTCGAGGAAAGCGTTCTTCACAATCGCCAGGTAATCGATGTTCTGGCACAGGAAAATGTTGCCCCGATGAAAGTCGACATTACCGGCAATAATCCGGCCGGCAAAATCAAACTCAAAGTCGTTGGCAGCTTGACCGTACCATTGTTGGTGGTATTCTCACCTGATGGCAAGACGGTATTTAAAAGCGACTTTTACACGGTTGATCAGGTGTTGGATGCGATCGAGCGCGCACAGTCGCTCACTATTTCTGGATTGAGGCATGATTTGAAAACAGCCGAGGACGAGAACGAGTAGGAGGACGAGTAAGATAGGTGAGCATAAGTCATTCGTCCTCGTGCTCGTCCTCGAAAATATTACTAACGCGCAACCCACAACGCTTATAGGTCAAAAAACTTCCGGATCTTCTTGTCAAGTTCCCTCTCGGACCGCCTGCCCGGCAATCTTTCGACAATCCGGCCGTCTTTTACCCAAATAATCATCGGTATGACAAATACGGAATATTTTTGAATGGCGGTTTCGCCATACCAGTACACCGGAAAACCAATCTTTAACTTATCAATGATGGGCTGCATCGCTTGCGGCCCTTCTAAATCGATGCTGATACCGATTAAGTTGAAACCCTTGGCGCTATACTTTTGGTGTAACTTATTTAGGGCCGGCAACTCGTCGATACAGGGCCCACACCAGGCCGCCATAAAGGTAACCACTAATTTTTTCTGGTCGGAATAGATCAGTTCATCGAGCGCCGCTTCAGAGATCTTTTCAACCGTAACGCCGGCAGTCGCATCGGCATAGATGCTCAATAGAGCAACGACGAGCAGAGAAATTACGTGTATCTGCCTGAGCACAATCCGATTCATCGGGCTTTACCTGTGAATAACATCTACAGTTGTGAAACCATTACCATTCAATGTTTTTTATTATAATTAAGCAAAAATAGATATTTAAAAGCTATCTTAAAAATCGCAGATTACGCCCAAGGGCAAGGCGAAAATCGGTTCAAAAGCGGAGCATACACGCTAGTATTCGAGCATTTTGAATCGGTTTTCAACGAAGCCATTGGGTGTCAGATGTATTTTTAAGATAGCTTTTTTTTATTTGTTCATTTTTTCCAGCGTTGTCGCACATTGCGCCAGGTCGGGTCTGACATTGATATCCGAGACCTGGATATCTCGAATGATCCCTTTTTTATCAATAAATATCAATGCCCGCTCGCTAACACCATCAGACCTCAGCACACCGTATTTATCAGCCACCGCGCCGTGGGGCCAGAAATCTGAAAGCACCGGAAACCACAAGTCCCCCATCTGGTTCGTCCAGGCATATAAGGTAGGGATATTGTCCACCGTAATACCGATTAGAACTGCATCGTTTTCGTCAAACATTTGCTTGACGATATTATATCCCGGCCACTGATCGGAGCACACCGGAGTCCAGGCTGCCGGTACAAAGGAAATGACCACATGTTTTTTACCCCGATATTGGCTCAACGTCACATCCTCCCCTGCAACCGACGGCAGGGTAAAATCCGGCGCCGGTTCGCCGACCTTGACTTTAAGGGTGCTATCAGTGGGCTTCAATTGACCGGTATTATAAATGTTATCCTTAAATGCCTCTGAAGCAGCATGCGCAGCCGTTATATTTAGCAAAACAACCAGGCCGGCAATAATTGATATTATCCTAAATCGTTTCAATCAACTCACCTCCTCACCATAATCCCGAATCCTTGAGCAATTTATCCAGGAGCTCATCGGCATTTTTGGCACCGCCCACTCTTGAATAAAAGACCCGGTGGCTGCCGTCATTTTTTATTCGTATGCAGATAAAAAAAGGCGTTCGCACTTCACCGATCTTTTGGTGGATTGAAAAATCATCGTCCGGGAATAAGGGAAACGGAATATTATATGTCTTTTTAAAATAGCCGATCTCGAATGCTGAGTTACCGGCCCCGATACCCAACAGTTTGACTTTGCCTTTCAGACGCTGATCGCTTTCGATTTTGCGAAACATCTCATTGATAGAGGGAGCCTCCCTCTGACAGAAGGGTCAGTACATACTGAATATTTGAATGATGACGACATCGGCCTTAATTTCTGGAATGGTAAAGGACGCTTTATCGGCAATCCCTAGATATCTCT
>JASFEV010000315.1:0-5025 GCA_050124655.1 Desulfobacterales bacterium | reverse complement strand
GGATCAAAAAAGGAATCCCGCTGCGAGTGGAAATTGGGCCGCGGGATATCGCTGAAGATTCGGTATTTATGGGTCGGCGCGACCAATCGCCCAATGAAAAAACGTCCGTTAAGCGGGATCGATTTGTAGCCGAGATTACCGACACGCTGGATGATATCCAACAAAATCTATTCCAGCGGGCACTGGCATTTCGTGAAGCCTATACCGTTGAGATCGACGACCAGAAAACGTTTTATGATTTTTTTACGCCTCACAATACCGAAAAACCTGAAATCCATGGCGGCTTTGCCATCTCCGGCTGGTGCGGTTCGGCTGAGTGTGAAATAAAAATTAAAGAAGATCTTGCGGTAACCATTCGCTGCATTCCCTTTGATAGCGAAGCAGGTAAAGGCCGTTGCATTTGCTGCGGTAAAAAGAGTGAGAGCCAAGTGGTATTTGCCAAAGCTTATTAATCCTGCTGCTGGCAGCTGGCTACTGGTTTCTGGCTGCCGGCCGCTGGCTTTATATTTATCCTATCCAGTCATTCGATAGGTCAATGGCTGCTCTATTTGGGTTAGATATTGTTGGATTAAACAATTTTCAGACGAGTCAAATCAAAGTTACAGTTGTTTCGCAACCGGAAACAGGCAGCCTTGGCACTAACCAAAAG
Source organism: Desulfobacterales bacterium (assembly GCA_050124655.1). Lineage (GTDB taxonomy): Bacteria > Desulfobacterota > Desulfobacteria > Desulfobacterales > JAHEIW01 > JAHEIW01. The sequence continues at coordinate 4,376 of JASFEV010000315.1, read as the reverse complement.
CCAGCAGCCAGTGGCCAGTTGCCAGAAGCGAGTAAAACGCCTTGATTCGGATAAATGATATAGTTGAAAAGGTATCCGATTATGTGCCGGATGCCGATTCAGACATTATTGAACGTGCCTATATTTATTCGGCCCGAGTCCACGAAGGCCAGGTCCGACTCTCCGGAGAGCCTTATTTGTCCCATCCCCTTGAAGTGGCCGGCATCCTTGCGGACATGAAATTGGATCCGGAAAGCGTTGCGGCCGGCATTCTGCATGACGTTATTGAAGACACGCCCGCTACACCTGAAGAAATCAAGGAAATATTCGGTCCTGAAGTTATGCATATTGTCTTAGGTGTTTCCAAGCTCAGCAGTTTGTCCTTTGGCAGCTCACAGGCGCGTCAGGCTGAAAGCATTCGAAAAATGTTTTTGGCTATGGCCGACGATATACGGGTAATCCTCATTAAACTGGCCGACCGGCTGCACAACATGCGTACCCTTCAGTATCACAGCCCCGAGAAAAGAAGGGAGATTGCCCAGGAAACGATTGATATTTACGCTCCCATCGCTTCCAGATTGGGAATTTACATGCTCAAAAATGAGCTGGAAGAAACCGCTTTTAAATATACCCATCCGGAAGAATTCGGCCGCATCGAAAAGCTGTTAAACAAATCCAGGACTGATCGTGAAACATATATTGAAAAAGTTAAAAGCGACCTCAAAGCAGCAATGGATGCAGCCAATCTAAAGTGTGAAGTACTGGGCCGGGTTAAAAATAATTACAGCATCCACAATAAGATGGTCTCCCAGAATTTGCCCTTTGAGGAAATCTACGACATCATCGCTTTCCGGATTATTCTGGATAGTGTGCCTCAGTGTTATGAGGCACTGGGTCTGATCCATTCATTGTGGAAGCCCATCGATCATAAGTTTAAAGACTATATCGGGCGCCCTAAGACCAATATGTACCAGTCTCTGCATACCACCGTCATTGGACCGGTGGGTGAGCGCATTGAGATCCAGATTCGTACCTGGGAGATGGACAGAGTGGCTGAATCCGGTATTGCGGCCCACTGGGGCTACAAAGAGGGCAAGCGCCTTGATGAGAACGTCACTCGCAAGTTTGCCTGGATACAGGATCTAATCGAAAATCAGGAAAATTTTCTTGATCCCGGTGAATTTTTGGAGAATGTTCGGATCGATCTTTTTCCCGATGAAGTATATGTGTTTACGCCGCGCGGCGAGGTCAAAACCTTACCGCGCGGCGCCACCCCGGTGGATTTTGCCTATATGATTCACACTGAAGTGGGCAACCAGTGCACCGGCGCGAAAGTGAACGGGCGGATGGTGCCACTGCCGTATGAACTGAGGACCGGCGATATCGTTGAAATCGTTACCTCCAAAAATCATCACCCGAGCAAAGATTGGTTAAACTTTGTCAAAACAGTTAAAGCGCGCTCTAAGATCAGACATTGGATCAAAGTCCAGGAGACGCAACGCAGCCTCACGCTGGGTCGGGAGATGTGTGAGAAAGCCTTTCGCAAGGAGCGCTTGAGTTTTAATAACCTGGTCAAATCAGAAAAAATGATGGCGGTGGTCGAACAATTTGGTTTTAAAAACGTTGATGATCTGATTGCCAATGTGGGTTATGGCAAAATCACCCCCCGCCAGGTGTTGCGAAAGTTCGAGCCTAAAACTGAAGAAGCGGTAGTTGACGAATCGATTTTTAACAAATTGATCGGGCGGGTCAGAAGGAAAAAGCCGAAGACGGGCATATTGGTCAACGGCGTCGATGATATCCTGATTAAATTCGGGAAATGCTGCCAGCCGGTGCCCGGAGATCCCATTGTGGGCTACATTACCCAGGGATACGGCGTAACCGTTCACCGGACCAATTGTGTCAACGCCCTAAGGATGAATCCGGAACGTCAAATAGAGGTGTCCTGGAATCAGCTTGCTAACGAAACCTATCCAGTCAAAATCAGGATTATATCGCAGGATCGAATGGGATTGCTGGCTGATTTGGTTGGCAATATCAGCAAGTTGGGCGCTAATATTTTAAATGCCAAAACCGAAACACGTGAAAACAAGGTCGTGGACAGTTTTTTTACAATTGGGGTTGAGGACACTACCCATCTGGACAAGATTTTGGCCGCCGTCAGAAAGGTGAAACACGTGCAGGAGGTAAAGCGGGTCGGTTAAGGGGCTTTGACAACATTTCCGGTTTTGATGCAACTGGTGCAGACCACCATTTTCTTGACCCGACCACCGGATATGGCACGCACCCTTTGCAAGTTAGGGTTGAAACGTCGCTTGGTCACATTATGAGCATGGCTCACATTATTTCCCACCATGGGCTTTTTACCGCAAATTTGACATACTTTTGACATTATCTGCTCTCCTGAATATTAAAAGAAGGCTAAATACACCAAATCAACCCACGTGTAAAGCTTTTTTTAACCAAATGGCAATTGCACCCGCTAGCTATGATTTGTTTAAAAAGATGCCGGCATCTAGACGGCTTGTGCGACCCTCACGAGGGCTGGCATTAGATGACATTAATTAGGTTGGCGTGTTTGATGCACGCTTGCCGCGGGTTTTATTCCTGCGCTTCTTCTTTAGCGATGGAAGCTTCGCACTTGGCGATATATTCAAGTGCTTTTTGATGATATCCTACATCCGGGTAGTCGGAAATGATGGTCATAAAGCGGTGTAAAGCGGCTTTGTAATGCTTGGTCCTGTAGTAAAAGACACCCACCACGTAAGCATGTCCCGCGAGGCTTTTTTGACATTTATCGATATGCTCGGCAGCTCTGACCGCATACTGGTCTTGGGGATATTGCTGCATTAAGCGCTGAAATGCTTCTAGCGCCTTTTGAGCGGACGTCTGGTCACGGTCAGGCGTATCGATTTGGTCAAAATAGCATCTGCCAATTTGGTATATGACGTAGGGAATCGCCTCATTGCGCGGATGAAGCTGTTCAAAGTTTTCGTAGGCAAAATTGGCTTCACCATACTCTTGGCGCTTATAGTGGCAATCCGCTATTTTTAATTCAGCTAAAATGGCATATTTTGAAAACGGATAGTAATCTTTGAGTTTTTGAAACTTTTCGATGGCTTTATCATACTTGCCGTTTTCGTAGGCATCCATCCCATCCCAGGCCAATTCCTGAGCAGAGCCGCCATCGTCGATTCCAAAAAGCTTATTATATTGTTTTTCAATTGATGAGCACCCGGTTGCGATCAGCATCACAACCAGAATGATGATCCATAAAGGCCGCATGCGTTTTAGCCTCTGTTGATTTGCCTTACACACGGGAATTGTTTAAGTAATTTTGTTTAATGCGTCTTCCAGTTTTGATTTGGCAACCATTCCGGTAATTTGCTCGACGACATCACCGTCTTTGAAGAAAATGAGGGTCGGAATCGCTTTGATGCCGTATTTACTGGGCGTCACCGGGCTGTTGTCGACATTGCATTTGGCAAATTTGACTTTTTCGCCAAAAGTGCCGGCCAGATCCTCCACCATGGGTGCGATTGCTTTGCACGGGCCACACCAGGGTGCCCAAAAATCAACCATAACCGGTTTATCCGCCTGCAGCACTTCTGCATCAAAATTTCCGTCATCTATTTCCATGATACCTTCTGCCATGATGTATAATCCTTTCCTTAGCGGTAAAATATGAGTTCATAATAGTAATGTGGGGTTATATTGTCAACCTCGGCATCCGGGTCTGCAGGCGATGGTGCGCAAAATAGACCCATATCTCAGCAACCGGTTGCGATACAGCCCATCGAACCCAAAAATTGAAAAAAGGTTATAGTGAAAGTTGGAATCCGTGTCAATGCATAAGCGTAAATAACAAATGGTGTCAACTTAAGCATTGATTTGATAACCATTTTTTGCCAACTATACGCTAGGCATTTTTATCGGCGCTGAAAATACAGAAGGTGGAAGGCTTTGAAAATGGGAGCAAAAATTCGCATCGGCGCCCTCATTTCAGGGGGGGGATCAAATCTGCAGGCGATCATGGATAGCTGTGAAAAGGGTAAGGTTAACGGAGAGTTGACCTTTATCGGATCCGACAACCCCCACGCTTACGGCCTTAAAAGGGCTGCGGCAGCCAAAATTCCAACCTTTGTTGTCGATTATAACGCCGTTATTCAACAGTTCAAAGCGGATCCGGCGACCTCAGACCTGCCGGCGGACTTTGACTATGATGATATACTCGCCAAGCAATCTCTGGTTCAGGGCCGGGCCGATGCCGTCAAAATTCAGCTTTTTTTGTTCACCCGTGCAATTGCCGAGGCAAAGCTGCTTGCTGAAATGGCAAAGTACTCCTACGATTTACTGGTGCTGGCGGGCTTTATGAGAACGCTAAGCCCTTATTTTAT
>JASFEV010000314.1:0-5050 GCA_050124655.1 Desulfobacterales bacterium | reverse complement strand
TATTATCATGAGCAGTTAAAATTGAAATTATACGTTTAACGGTTCTACGATGACGAATAAATACATGCGATTGCGGGTTCTTTTGGTCGGGTTGGCCTTCATCGCCCTGTTTGCGGTGATTGGCGTCAAGGCGGTGCATTTGCAGGTGTACCGCAGCCCGTGGTTGGCCCAAAAAGCCTCGAGTCAGTATGAACAATCACTGAAATCAAACGGCAAACGCGGTACCGTATATGACCGCAATTTAAGAGAGATGGCGATTACCATTGATGTCACCTCGATTGCCGTGCGGCCATCCCGTATCGGGCAGCCGCAGCACACCGCCAAAGCACTGGCCAAAATATTAAAAACCGATCGCCTTAAAATACTCAAAAAATTAAAGGCCAAAAGACCGTTTGTCTGGATCAAACGCCAGGCCAATCCCAAAGAAACCGCTGCTGTAAAAGCGCTGGAACTGGCGGGTATCGAATTCGTGCCCGAGCGCAAGCGCTTCTATCCCAATAAGACGCTGGCATCCCAGGCCCTGGGATTTACCGGACTTGACGGTTACGGACTGGAGGGGATCGAATTTGCCTATGACCGATATTTACGCGGAACCGACAGCAACCAGATGGTTTACAAAGATGCTTTGGGCCAAGTGTTCGATAAGCGGCAATCAGCGGCCAGCCTCAATACCGGACATAATATCATTCTGACCATTGATCGCACCATTCAGTATATCGCCGAAAGCGCCCTGGAAGAATCGGTGAACGAATTTTCGGCCCGCTCGGGCATGGCCATTGTGATGGATCCTCAAACCGGCGCGATTCTGGCCATGGCCCACGTCCCGCTTTTTAACCCAAACGCCTATATGGATTTTAACAAAGAGCTGTGGCGCAACCGGGCCATCACGGATCCATTTGAACCGGGTTCAACCATGAAAATATTCAGTGCGGCGGCAGCCATCGAATCCGGCGACATTAAAGCGCATGATATTTTTTTCTGCGAAAACGGCGCCTATAAAATCGGCCGCAACGTGGTGCATGACATTAAAAAGCACGGCTGGCTGTCTTTGCAACAGATCATCAAATACTCTAGCAATATCGGCGCGGTAAAGATCAGCGAAAAGCTGGGCCGCAAGCGACTTCATGCGATGTACCGCAAGTTTGGCTTCGGTGCCAAAACCGGAATCGATTCTCCCGGGGAAACCACCGGCAGCCTAATGCCTTATAAACGCTGGACCACGGTCGATACCGGCGCCATTTCATTTGGCTATGGTGTCGCTGTATCGGCCCTGCAGATGGTCACGGCGGCTTCAGCCATTGCCAACGACGGCGTACTCATGAAGCCTTATTTTGTGCAGGCCATTACAGATCAAAATCATGAGCCCCTGAAACAATTTCAGCCGCAGAAGGTCAGGCGCGTCATTTCCATCCAGACCGCCCGCACGGTCAGAGCCATTATGAAAACCGTCACTAACGAAGGCGGCACCGGTGTCAATGCGGCTTTGGACGGCTATACGGTCTGCGGCAAAACCGGCACTGCCCGCAAATTGGATGAGAGCGGGATCTATTCCAAGAGCAAATATATGGCCTCTTTTATCGGGTTTACCCCGGCTGAAAAACCAAGGCTGGCGATTGTGGTCGTCATCGATGAACCCCAGGGGGCATATTACGGCGGGACGGTTGCTGCACCGGTGTTTCGCAGGGTCGCCCGCGAAACTTTGCATTATCTGAATATACCGCCCGAAAGCGGCGCAAAACAATTTGCGACTTCCCGCAGAATCGAGGCCCGAGGGTGAAGCTGTCGGATCTGGTCAAAACTGTTGAACCATTATGTGTCGCCTGTACGGGTGTTGATAAAGACAGCGACTTGCAGATCACGTCGGTTCATTATCGCTCCCAGGAAGTCCAGCCCGGCGGATTGTTCGTGGCCATTGCCGGACTTTCTGTTGATGGCCACGATTTCATCGAAGATGCGGTTAGCAGAGGTGCGGCAGCCATCGTTTCACAAAAACCGATGAACAGCGCAACGCCCAATGTGCGGGTTACCGACAGCCGGCAAGCGCTGGCGGATATCGCTGCCCGCTTTTATGACAATCCATCGGCGCATTTGACGGTGATCGGCATAACCGGCACCAACGGCAAAACCACCACCGCCTATCTGGTGGAAAGCATTTTACAGCAGGCCGGTTTGGCGGTGGGCGTCATCGGGACCATTAATTATCGCTATGCCGGCAGCACTTTCGACAACCCGATCACCACACCCGAATCGCTTGACCTGCAACGAATGTTAAGCGATATGCTGCGCTCGGGGATCAGCCATGTGGTGATGGAAGTCTCATCGCATGCCATTGACCTGCAGCGCATTAGAGGCTGCTGGTTTGATGTGGCGGTGTTTATCAACCTGAGCCAGGATCATCTCGATTTTCATGGTGACATGCAATCTTACTGGCTCAGCAAACAGCGACTTTTTACCGACTATCTGGTTGCGGGACCCAAGCGCGCGCAGGCGGTTGCCGTCATTAATTGTCATAATGCCAGCGGCCAGGAACTTGCCCAAAAGGTAACCGTCCCGGTGCTGACCACCGGTTTGGGGCCGGATGAGACCGTACGGGTCCAAAGCGCCCATTGCAAACGCAACCGTATTGACGGCGAAATGATAACCCCGGCCGGTCAATTTCATTTTAAATCCCGGCTGGTGGGCGAGCACAACCTTGAAAATATCCTGTGTGCGGCCGGTGTGGCAGCAGCACTGAATCTTTCAAATGCAGACGTGAAATCCGGAATTGAAGCTGTTGCCACGATTCCAGGTCGTCTGGAATCCATTGATAACACGGCCGAAAGGTATGTATATGTCGATTATGCGCATACACCCGATGCCCTGGAAAATGTCATCATGGCACTTAAAGCAGTGATAAAAGATCGATTGATCTGTGTGTTTGGCTGTGGTGGTGACCGCGATAAAGACAAACGGCCGCTGATGGGTGAAATCGCTGCGCGCCTCTGCGATCTGGCGATCATCACATCGGACAATCCGCGCACCGAAGATCCGATGGCGATCATCAACCACATCATTGAAGGTGCACTGAAAGCCAAAGGCCGGCAATTCCAGCCGGCTGATTTGGGCAACGGATTTAAACAAAAAGGATTTACGGTCGAGGCAGACCGCAAACAGGCCATCCGGCTGGGAATAGCGGTTTCCAAACCCGGAGATACCGTTTTGATTGCCGGAAAGGGTCATGAGACCTATCAAATTCTGGGATCGACAACCATTGACTTTGATGACCGGCACGAAGCGCGTTTAGCGCTTCGCGCTGTCAGTGGTCAGTCGTCAGTTGTTGGTGGTCAGTAGTTGGTGGTTGGCGGTCGGTGGTCAATGGTCATAGGCCATCGATGCTCTTAATGTCAAATAATAGTTGATGACAACATGAAATTCGGTTGACGCTATTCAAGTAAACAGACAACGAGCCTTTGGCAACGGACAACGAACAATGAACAACGGACATTCGCCAGCGTGGACATTATCGGACATCGTCAAAGCCACCGGCGGTGAATTATTGTCCGGAGACCCAACCAAGAGATTTGAAAAGATCGGCATCGATTCACGCGACATTTCCCCGCGCGATGTATTCGTTGCCATTGTGGGTGATGTTCATGATGGGCATACGTTCACAAATGATGTCGTTCAACAAGGTGTCAGCGGCCTGATTGTCAACCGTGAAAAAACAGCGCAATTGCCGATTACCAAATGGCAGGACCAATACATTGCCTGCGTGGCGGTTAGCGACACCACCCAGGCACTGGGTGATCTGGCGGCCTTTCACCGTTTACGAACCCATATTCCCGTGACGGCCATTACCGGCTCTAACGGCAAGACCACCACCCGCCAGATGACCGCCCAGGTGGTTGCTCAAAAATACAACACCCTGGCAACCATTGGCAACTATAACAATCTGATCGGCGCACCCCTGACCCTGCTCCGACTGACACGCGAATATGAGCAGGCAGTGGTTGAACTGGGTACCAACAGCCCCGGCGAAATCGCCCGCCTGGCCCAAATCTGCGCCCCGGATATCGGGGTGGTTACCAATGTGGGGCCGGCACACCTTGAAGGCCTGGGCTCACTGGATGGCGTCATGCGCGAAAAAGAACAGCTGATCAAACATCTTAACACCGGCGGCACAGCGGTTCTCAACGCCGATGACCGCCGCGTGTATCAAATGGCCAAGCGCACAGACAAAGCAGTGCTTTTTTTTGGTATGTCAAAAAAGGCCGAGATCCGGGCCAGCGCGGTAAATGAAAAAACAAGCGGCATTTCCTTTAATCTGCATTTGCCGGATGCGCATCTGCCGATAGACCTCAGCGTTCCGGGGCATTTTATGGTTCTCAATGCACTGGCGGCAGCGGCTGTGGGCAACTTGCTGCAGGTGTCGGCCGAAAAAATCAAGGCGGGATTGGAGCGTTTTCAACCGGTCTGGGGTCGCATGGATATTTTTCAAACGGCCAACGGCATTCATATCATTGATGACTCCTATAATGCCAATCCCGAATCAATGAAGGCCGCCATTACCACCCTGAGGACCTTACGGCGCAATAGCCGCAGCCTGTTTGTCGCCGGTGACATGCTGGAGTTGGGTGATCAGGCGGAGTCGCTGCATAAACAAGTGGGTGCCTGGGCCGCGGCCGCCAACATCGATAAGCTGCTGATAACCGGAGAATTTGCAAGCGCCGTGGTTGCCGGGGCCATTAACGCCAAAATGAGACCCGCTGATATATTTACCGGGACCCAGGAGGAAATCCTCGACACGCTCAAGCAATCGTTGAAATCCGGCGACTGGATTCTCATCAAAGGCTCCCGCGGCGCCCGGATGGAAACCATTGTCAAAGGCCTTAAAAGTTGGGCCGGCATTAAGCCGGAGGCTTAATCGTTATTCGTTAATAGTTATTAGTTATTAGTTATTAGAAAAAGCGACCATTAGCGGTAATAATGATTCAAAGAATTAATAACCAATAACGAATAACCAATAACGAACAACCAATAACAAATAACCAATAACTAACACAGGTTGGCT
>JASFEV010000313.1:0-5068 GCA_050124655.1 Desulfobacterales bacterium | reverse complement strand
AAGTGGACTGCCTGCATGTCACGCCAAAAAATTTCCAATGGTTACTATGGCCACATTTTAACGGGTAACTATAGTCAGCCGCTAAAAGACCACATCGCTCGTTGCGTCCGGAATTTTCAGGGATTTGATCGAATGAGAACCCCTGCTATTCCTTACATCGCCGCATGGCACGAAACGCAGAATGTGATCTGGTATGAATTTGTCGGAAGACAGCTCATTCAGCTTCTGGGCTGTGTTCATGCGGATGCCGCTGAATTTTTCAGAAACAGTATCGTAGAGCGCCATATTTATTCCACTGTGGATCTACGCGATGATCTGCAGGCAGTGATCTTGAAGAGCAATGAACTTATCGAGCGCAAAACCGAACTCAGGGAGGAGGTTAAAAAAAACGGTATTCTTGAAGCGGTTTATAAAATAGCGGCAGCCGACGGCAAAACCTATTGGCTGAAGGATCAGGCCAGAATAGAGTCTTTTAAAACAGATAATATGATTATATCCATCGGCAATCTAACCATAGTCACCAAGGAAATGGAGGCTGAGGAACATCTTAAACGCGTGCAAAAAGCGCTGCGCAAAAGCAAACAGAAGTATAAAGATCTGGCCATCCACGATAATTTAACCGGCCTTTACAACACACGGCACTTATACCAAGCCCTGGATCAGCTGATTCAAAAAAGCGCTTCGAGCGGTCAGATTTTTTCGCTTGTCTTTATGGATATCGATAATTTCAAGCAGGTGGTGGATACCCACGGGCATCTGAATGCCAGCAAAGCACTTCAGGAAATTGCAGCTACCATTAAAACAACCCTGCAGAAGCCCGCTTATGGCGTGGCCTACGGTGGTGATGAATTTGTGCTGGTCTTGCCCGGATTGGATAAGCAAAAGGCATTGGCTATGGCGGAAACCATCCGGCAGCGAATCAAAAAAACCATCTATCTTCAAAAAGCGGGCCTAAAAGTTCATGTCAGTTCCAGTCTGGGTGTGTCAACCTATCCGGATGATGCCGATACCCTTTCAGAGCTCCTGGCGCTGGCAGATCAGGCTATGTTCAGCGTCAAGGAAAGAGGCAAAGATTCGGTCTGCGCGTTATCCTATGATACCACCGAAGACGGGGAGCAGCTCGAGAAAATCATCTCTTATGATTGTCAGAAATAATAGACGCGCCGGCGCCACTGCATTCCTTTTAAGCGGCCGATGTGTTAAATTTGCCAGTTTTCCCCAGTCATTGGAGGTGCGCACATTTTAATGACCACCAGCGTGACATCATCGTCTTTCTTGAGGCCCGCCGTAAATGCGTCCAGTGCTTCGTAAACCGCGCTGAGAATCTCTTTTGCGCTCAGATGCGCATGTTCGCGAATAATTTCGCGAAACCGGTGTTTTCCAAACATTTCTCCCTGCTGATTGAATGTCTCCCATATCCCATCTGTGCCGATGGCGATGATTTGCCCCGGGGCAAGGCCGGTTTTTAAATTTTCTTCATATAAAAATTTTTCATCGACACCCAGGGCCAAGCCTTCACCCTTTAATTCCTCAAAAATGTCTTCATCCGGCTTATAGAGGATAGCTGGATCGTGACCGGCCCGTATCCATTGCAGATTTCTGTTTTCCGGATCGATACTCATATAGAACAACGTCATGAACCGCCCGGTGTCCAGAATATCTAACGTGAAATGGCGATTCATCTCGGTAATTATCTGAGAAATAAGGCCGCATTGCGAGGCGCGCATCCGCAAAAAAGCCCGTGCGGTCGTCATCAAAAGCGCCGCATCAACACCGTGACCGGTCACGTCTCCAACCACCACGTCAAAATGGCTGTTCGCGCATGGCAGGTCTGACAAAAAATCAAAATAGTCGCCCCCGATTTCATCGCAGCTTATATTCTTTGCCGCAATATCGAGACCTGGAATTTGAGGGCTGGTTCTCGGCAGCAGACTGTTTTGGATTTCTCCTGCAAGTGCCAATGACTTCTTATGTTCGGTCATATCGGTAATAAAGGCCATGTTGCCGATAACGGATCCCCGATCGTCCCGCAGCGTGCTGCCATGCACAAATATGGGGATATGACGACCATCTTTTGAAACAACCGTATCTTCGAACCTCCGATAGTGCTCGCCTGAATTCTTTCTTCCGTCCGGCAAAAAATACGCTTTGAAATTCTGATTTAAAAAATCGAAAGGTGCTTTACCGATGATTTCCGATCGGCTGAAACCGCACAGTTTGCAAAAGGCCGCATTGACGTCATTAATAATAAAATTCTGATCCATCAGCAAAAAACCCTCTCCGGCGGTCTCCACGATGCGGCGGTATTTTTCTTCCCGCTTTTGAATTTCTTGCTCGGCACGAATACGCTGCAGTTCGGCGGATGCTCGGGCGGCAAAAATTTTAAAAATGGCTAAAGAATGCAGTTCTTCAGGCATCGGACGTGTGTCCATGACCGCCAGGTTGCCAAGAATCCGGCCCTTGGAATCTAGTAACGGCACACCCATATAACTGACGGCTTGGTATTTTTTTAAACTGGAATTGCGGGGGAAAAACTCAAGAATATTATCGGGGTAATGAACGAGCCGAGCATTGTCAATGACGGCTTCGCAGGGTGTTCCGTCAATGTCAATCACGAAATCCGTTATCATTTCCCCATCTGCCCAAAAGGCCAGTGCACGAAGCTGTCGAGATTTTTCGATGTATTCGGTAACCCAGGCACTATGCGTATTCAGCGCCATGGAAAGGTTCTCCACCAGTGCGGCAAAGAACCGCGCTCCGGTTTCAGTGGCGGTTCCCTCCAGTATGGCACGGACAACCGCATCTTCATCCAGATCATGGAATGTCAGCTGATTGTATGTTGTCATAGATCAGGTCCTCTCAATCAAAGCACTTCGATTTTCCGCGCTTGTTTTTATCCTGCTGATTTGGATCGCTCTGAATTTTTCCGCTGCGTCAGGGCCAGTCGACACAGTACGGAGTTGGCAGCAAAAGCAATCAGGGCAAAAGCGGTCAGCGCGGCTGTGCGCAACCATGCCCCGTTGACTTTTTCTGAGAAGGCAATGCCTGAATTGATATTGCCGCTGCTGTCATCAGAGTTCGCAAAAATTTTCATTAATTCGTCGGATGAAATTCTAAACGTAAGTAAAACGTCAAATTATGGCTTAATGTTCTGGTTCACACGAAACAGATTGGTGGGATCATACTTGCGCTTGATCTCAACCAAGCGTGTGTAATTGTCGCCGTAGGTCGCCTTGATGCGATCCTCACCCTCTTCCATCATAAAATTGACATATCCACCGCCCATGGCATATGGGTGTATGGCTTCCCAGTACCCCTTGGCCCACGCGGTGAGCGCTTCAGCTTTGGCGGGGTCGGGATCGATGCCCGCAATCACCATGGACCACGTCACATCGCGGTAGCTCCAGGCGGTTTCATTGTTTCCGATACGATGGACCGCCCCGTCGATGGGGTAAAGATGCATCAGTGACAGCTCACTGGGCGTCTGAGCTGCATGCGCAACATGTGCTTCGATGGCATCGTCTGTAAGTTCCTTGATGAAATCACCTTTCCAGTACCACTGGAGACCCTTTGGCAGCAATGGGTCGAACATGTTTTGCAAAGCCGTAAACGGCAGCGGTCCTGTAGCATCCAAGATCGGTGCCGGCAAATCTGTACGAATGGACTTGATGGCACCTTCTGCTTTGTCAACCGGTCCACTGTAGCATGTAATCAGGGCACAAATCCGCTTACCCCAAATCTCCTTCGGAAACGGCGCTGTCGATGGCACCGTCTTTAGGCCCAAAAACACGCTGAGCTCCTCGGGTGCCGACGGCAGAAATTCACGGTACCACTGCATAATATGCCGTGCCTCGCTTTGGTCCCAGAAGATCGGCCCGCCGTACACCGTATTTACGGGGTAGGCGCGATAACGGAAGCTGGTCACAACACCAAAATTGCCGCCACCACCACGCAAGGCCCATAAAAGATCCGGATGCTGCGATTCGTTGGCGGTTACAAACTCGCCGTCGGCTAAAACAACATCGGCCTCAATCAGGTTGTCAATCGTCAGTCCGTACCGGCGGGTCAGATATCCGTGGCCGCCGCCAAGTGTGAGACCTGCGATACCGGTCGTCGAGACGATACCGGCCGGAACGGCCAACCCAAAAGCAGAGCCGGCGTGGTCGACATCACCTTGCATGCAGCCGGGTCCCACTCGCACAGTGCGGGTTTCAGGATCCACACGGACACCTTTCATTGCCGATAGATCGATGACCAGACCGTCGTCGCAGCTTCCCAGTCCGGGCCCGTTGTGACCGCCACCGCGTAGGGCAACCAACAGATTATTATCGCGGGCAAAATGCACTGCGGTGGTCACATCGGTGACATCAACGCAACGCGCGATCATGAGCGGTCGTTTGTCTATCATGGCATTGTATAGCTGGCGGGCGTTTTCATAGGTTCCGTCGGTGGGCCGGATTAGCTCGCCGCGCAACTGTTCCTTGAACTTTTCTATTTTTGATTCATCGATGGTTGTTTGATCCCCATCGATGCCTTTGGCGTAGTCATGTGATTTGATCGTTGTATGGGTTGATTGCATAGCGGTTTCCTCCTTTCACAGCCCTGAATGACTGGCCGAAAAAATGGCGCAATATCTGACTTCTTTAAACGGTTGTTTTGAATTGACCCTAAGGGATGTTCTGCAGAGGATGAAATTGCGAAGTGGAAGTATTAGAGATGAGCTTTACAGATAGATCGGTACCTGCCCTTGGGGGATTCGAGGTTCTAACCCTGACACCACCTACCTTTCATGCGAGGGATTGAATTCGATCTCAAATACACCTGAAGATAATGTAGCACATTGTGGTACCTTGTCAAGATCTCAACATACAATTTATGCGAGTAACAATTTTAAAACAAAATGGTTGCACAGAGCCTGGTCCTTTTAGAGCGTTTGTCATAATAACGTTCCGATGCAGGCAGTTTTTTGAGTCTTTTTTGGGTTTTTAATAACGTCTAAGATAGCTTGGTCCAAACGCTCTAATAATTGTTGTTCATTTTTGCAGACATAATTGTTGAACCAGCGCGC
>JASFEV010000312.1:0-5090 GCA_050124655.1 Desulfobacterales bacterium | reverse complement strand
TGAAAAAATGCTGGAAAAAGAGATCCAAAATATTTTGAGTGGAAAAGATATTCAGTATGAGACGCATCTTTTAGTCAGTTCAAATTCCGCCGGAGAAAATCTGATTAAGTTTGCCGAAATAGATAAAGTTGATAAAATATATGTCGGTGTCAAAAAAAGATCAAAGGCGGGAAAACTTCTTTTAGGCTCGACTGCCCAACACGTAGTTTTACATGCCCCTTGCCCGGTTGTGACCGTAAAATAGGTAATGGGGGGCTACAGCAACTGTTTGATAATTTGAAAAAACAACCGTAAAATGACCTTTATGAGGATTAAAGGTGCTATTTTAGGGGTAAAATGGTTGCTTTAATTCAGAGCTTGGCCAATGCATGTTAATTTGGTTTTATGGGGCCTCCCGACTTTTGGTTCAGCAAAATTTTGGTATGTGATTGCGAAATTTACGTTACTCCGAAGCTGACTGCATTAAGTCCCTGGATAATTCGCCTAACGTCAAGCGCGACATGATACTTTCAAAGGGCATGAAGCTCTATCTGGGTGACACCTTAAATGTTGATATTCATTTTATAGCTCAGGTGAAAAATTCCGCCTGTTTGTTAATATCCAAGATTGTATAATAGGCTACGAAATCCATACTATGGCTGAATTGTAGACTTCGGCTATGAACCCGTAACAAACGCCTATATTTCTATTAATATTAATTGTTTATGTACGATTTAAATAATCGCTATATTTCTGCCTGTCAAGTAAAATTATTGTTCATAGTAGTCCTTTTGATCACCTCCTCGATGGCTTTAAAGTAATCTCGTTGCACTTTCAAGTTGCTTACCCGGCAATAACGTTGCGTTGTTTTGATGCGGCTGTGGCCCAAAAGATCCTGTATTGAGACCAGATCCGCATCGGCATTGAGCAGCTGGGTTGCCATGGTATGGCGCAACTGATGGCAGGATACCGGCAGCCCGGTTTTCTTCGCATAATACTCCATGCGTTTTTGGATCCCCCGCACCGATAGCGGTTTGCCCTTGTGGGTGCCTTTTTCCACCAAAAAGACTTTTCTCACCCTTAACGATAATCTGTGTTTGACATAATCAACTAAGGCCTTGTAGGTGTCATGGCTGATATAAACCACTCGGTCCTTTTGTCCTTTGCCGTTGAACACGTAAAGTTTGCTGCGCCGCCAGTCGATGGCAGCCAGGCGCAGGTTGGCGACTTCTTCCACTCGCAGCCCGCAGCGCAGCATTAGCATGAACATGGCGCGGTCACGATTGCTTTTAATTACATTAAAAAGCCTGATAACCTCTTCGTCTTTCAGATGCTTGGGCAGTGGCTGGGAGATGCGCAGCTTGCAGCCTGTTTTGACCGGGTTGCTGATTGCTATTTGTTTTTCATCGCGCATATAACTGTAGAAGCGGCGGATACTTTTCAAATGACAGTTGATCGTTTCCGGCCGCAGTCTCCTGTCTAACAGATAATCGATATAAGCGATGATTTTGTCATAGTTGACGTGTTCAATGGGCACATCCACCCACAATACAAACTGCCTGAGCTTATTGAGATAAGTCTTCAGGGTGTGCTGTGAGTAGTTGCGGCGCTTCAAATAGCGGCGGTAATTGATGATCACGTTGGTCAGGTTCATGGATCGACTCTCCTTCAATGATGGCCATAGCTTTAAAGTATTCTTGCTCACGGGTTTTATCCGACAGCCGCGCATAGCGCAGTGTCATCTCTATGCTGGAATGTCCCAGCAGTTGCTGCACACATTCGATACGCATGCCGGCATTAAGCAACTCGGTGGCAAAGGTATGGCGCAGGCAATGCAACTTGTAGTCTTTGTGTTGAAGCCCGGCTTGCTTTAGATATTTTTTAAACATCACCCGGGCATTGTTGTAGCTCATGCGGTGACGGCCCTGGGCGTAGAACAAATATTCTTTTTGACAGTCGCGTTTATCTAACCAGGCCTGCAACGCCTGGCAGGCGTCATCGCTGATGCACACCGCTCGGCCTTTACGGTTTTTCTCGCCCTCATAGACCATGATTTTCTTATCGGCTAAGTACACATCAAGCAGTTTGGTGTTGAGCAGCTCGCCGATACGCATCCCTGTCCTCAGCAACAACAGGATCATCGCCCGGTTGCGCACATCATCAAGCACGGCCAGCAAGCATTTGACATCCTCCGCATCCATGGCTCTCGGCAATGCATCAGGAACTTTAAGTTTGATCTTGCGTGTCAGAAGCTGGGCATCGGCCAGATCTCGATCGATCAAATACCGCAAAAACGCATACAGCGATCCCAGCCGATTGCTCACCGAGACGATCTTCAAGCCCCGATCCTGTTCATGCTCTACAAAGGCTTCCAGATCCGCTCTGCCAATCTGGTGAAGTTCACTTTTGCCGCAACTTTTTAAGTAGGATAAAAATAAGGTGATGGTGGTAAAGTCATTTTTAAGGGTATTGGCTTTGCAGTTTTGGCGGTACTTGTGGCGCAGATACTCTTTGGCGTGGTCAAGCCCGACGATGTCCTTTAGCGACAGTTTAGTTAGCAGCTTATCCAGCGTTTGGCGTTTGATCTCTACTTGCTGGTCTTGACGCTGCTGGGCCTGGCTTTGTTGAACAAAATCAGGAAGGGTAAAATTTTCTTCGGACCACGGGTCCTGATATCGAAAATCAGAAAGGATCATTTTCTGCCTCCTTTTCTGTTTTAATAGAAATATCAGGCAGATAATGACCCTTTGTACATCTATGAGTCAATCATCTTTTGTTACGGGTACCGGCTATGCTTACACAACTGCATTCAAAGCAAAATCGGGTTTGATTCCTTAAACAAATATACATTCCTCACCTTTAACAAACCGCTTATGTGTTTTTGAAAAAATCTAAAAATTTTTAAAGTATTTGTTTTTAAATTTGGACAAAAAAATATGATCCGATTTTTCCAGAATTTTTAATGGGGGGGATGTTTGGATAGCGACGGGTGGAGTTGAGATTTGATGAAGCTATCCACAAAAACTTGAAATTGTGGATTTATAGCATCCGACCGCGGCACTTCGTTTCACGGCTATTAATGGAAGAAACGTAAATTTGTTTCGTAGAAGCCGCAATCTAAAATTTAGCCAAAGTGTATATTGCACCCATAATATACATTCTTGAGGGAAACAAATTTAGCGGTCTACTATGCTTGTGATATAAAATCACAGGTTTTTTGAATCTTCAAAAGTGGTGATACCTTGGTATCAATGATTTGGGGTCGGGGGAGAAAAACCCTCGGCCATGCATTTCAACTGATGCTTGCCATCAGGTTTTAGTTGGTGGCTGCAACCGATGAATTGCAGAGTGCTCTATAGATCATCACTGGATTTTTTCTCTTCTTTTTCCTTAATTAATGATTCGTGCCTTAAACTATTGTATGAGACAACACAATTTGCTTTTAGATTATCACCAGTTAATACAGCAAATATTACTGTTGTTGAAGTTTTCCAATGAGATAAATACTGTAAATGCCCCATACTAATTGCCAATCCCCATTTGCTCTTATCATTTTTAAACATGTCGTTCTCCCAGGTCACTTCCTCAGCAGCTGGTTCCCCATATTTTTTTGTAAGTGCCTGTTTGAAATCGTTAAAATCATCAATATAATCGTTTTTATTAATATGAGGCTCCATAAGAACATAGTTTGCTCGGACTAATTGGTCATCAATGAAGAAGTAAACAACAGCAACGCCTTTGGGGGCATTTATCAGATAATGACTACCAGGTTGAGATGGCTAACCTTCAAAAGATTTTATCCCACGCTGAAGAAAGGATTATAAACCTTGGTCAAATTATAAAGCGGCCAAAAGACGTTCATAAGGCTGTAACCAAATCTACCGAATATTTGGCAAATGAATTGGAAAAGATTGAAATAGTAAAGGAAATCAGGCTAATATTAAAAGATAAGGGTCAAACGCGGTTTAAAAGGCGATTGAGATTCCCCGAATTATTCAATGATCCTGAGTATTCAGAATTATACAATAAACTTCAATCTTCTCAGGACATGGCGGAGAGACTAGAATCAGCCGATGGCGATGTTGAAACTCTAATATTCCAACAAAAACGGGCAATGTTGCAAAAGTTTATTGACCCGGCAGAGGATAAAGGAATCCGGGTATATTCAGCAAATAAGTTCGACCTATTCTTTTATGTTGACTTTTATCTTTTTGATGATTTTGGGGATAAAAAACGAAAAAATAAACAATCCAATGGAGAAGAACATCTTAAACGAAATAAGCTCCCCCCAATTGCCCGAAGCCCATACGTCTTTTAGCGTGCCGATAAAAAAGGTAAATATAAATGTGCCGACGATGATACCCAGGCCGGTTCCCGCAACGTAATCCCAAAAGTGCACCTTGGTCAAGCCCATTCCAAAATTCATGGGTGTAAATGGAAAATAGACCAAGCGTAGGTATAAGACGGTGGCAAAACCGTTACGCTCGATGCCATCGTCATATTTTTTGAGTTTATCGCCGATCAGAGACGCGGCGAATTCTCTACCCAGCGTTCGGCCGATGATAAAGGCCGCACTGGCGCCGATCATGGCCCCGATCCAGACCCACACAAATCCCCAGTAGGCGCCAAAAATAGCCGCTCCCAAGCCGGTCAGCAGGGTGCCGGGTATAAACAGACAGATCCCGATCGCGTAGATAATGATGAAAATGATCGGTCCCCAAAAGCCGGTCATATCTAAATACTGGCCTAATGCTTCGGGGGTCAGATATTGCTTAATCGGCGTTAAGCGCACCAGCAAAATGGCGCCGATTATAAATGCCACGAGTATCAGCGCCTTTACAAGCGCTTTTTTGCGGTTGTTTACCGTTGGTTGCATAACGTCTTCCATGTCGAATTCTTTTCATATTCCGGTATCCGCTTCCATTGTGAATGTTTCAAGATTCGATTTTAAGTCAGCCTTCCATCAGGTTCCTGCTACTGGCCACTGGCTCCCGGCTCCTGACAGTCAGAGGCCAAAAGCAAGCTGCCAGCAGCGAGAAGCCAGAAATAAGAAGCCAGAATTGAGTTGCCGAAACGCTACTGTAAGCACTCGAATTGAATTATGGCAAGAG
>JASFEV010000311.1:0-5119 GCA_050124655.1 Desulfobacterales bacterium | reverse complement strand
CAAGGCCAGGCAGTGGGCCATGGTCATCGATACGCATAAGTTCAAATCTGAAGCGGATCTGGAGCCTCTGATCGAAGTTTGCCATAAGATCCACAACGTTCCCAAATTGCAGAACCAAAACCATGAAATTAAATGGATCTGGGGCGCACACTTTCACAATGCCTTTCCGAGTAAAGCGGCACAGTTTCTGGCCGAAGAGGTTGAGCATCGCCCGTTTTTGGTGCTGTGCAACCATTGTGAGAACCCGCCCTGTGTGCGGGCCTGTCCGACCCAGGCCACCTGGAAACGCGAAAACGACGGTATCGTGTTTATGGATTTTCATCGCTGCATCGGATGTCGCTTCTGCATGGCGGCTTGCCCGTTTGGCGCCAGAAGCTTCAACTACCGGGATCCGCGCCCTTTTATTCAGGAAACCAACAAATTATTTCCGACGCGCATGAAAGGCGTGGTCGAAAAATGTAATTTTTGCGCCGAACGCCTGGCCGTAGGCCAGATACCGGCCTGTGTGGAGGTCTCCAACGGCGCATTGGCTTTCGGGGATCTGTACGATCCAAAATCAGAAGTCCGCGAGCTGATCCGAACCCATTTTACCATTCGTCGCAAACAAATTCTGGGCACCGAGCCCTGTGTCTATTACATCGTGTGAGGTGAATAATGCTTGAATTAGCACTTAAAGGCGGCAAAAAATACTATGGCTGGATGACCTTTTTACTGATCATTGTCGGTATCGGCTTTCTGTTGTACCTCAGACAGCTTGATTTCGGTTTGGGGATTACCGGTCTGAGCCGGGATGCTTCCTGGGGGTTTTATATCGCTAATTTTACCTTTCTGGTGGGTGTGGCCGCCGGAGGCGTGATGGTGGTGCTGCCCTATTACCTGCATGACTACAAGGCATTTGGCAAGGTCACCATTCTAGGAGAATTTCTGGCCATCGCTTCGGTTATAATGTGTTTGACCTTTATCCTGGTCGATTTGGGCCAGCCCATGCGGGCTTTTAATGTCTTGCTCTACCCGACGCCCAATTCCGTGCTGTTTTGGGATGCCATCGTTCTCAACGGTTATCTGTTTTTAAACATTGTCATCGGCTGGAACGTGCTGGAGGCCGAGCGCAATGGGGTGCATTATCAAAAATGGCTAAAACCGTTGATCTATATATCGATTCCCTGGGCCATCAGCATCCACACCGTAACCGCCTATCTGTACTGCGGTTTGCCGGGCCGGGGCTTCTGGATGACCGCCATTCTGGCGCCGCGCTTTTTGTCCTCGGCGTTCGCCTCCGGACCGGCGCTGCTGATTTTGATGTGCCTGATCATCCGGCGGGTGAGCAGTTTCGATCCCGGACGGGAGCAGATTCAATCCCTGGCCAAAATCGTGGCCTATGCCATTTGCGTCAATGTGTTCTTCTTTCTGTGTGAAGTCTTTGTAGTGTTTTACAGCAATATTCCCGAGCACATGGATCACATCAAATACCTGTTTGTGGGCCTGCACGGCCATGGGGCCTATGTGCCCTGGATGTGGACTTCGATGATATTGATGGTGATCGGTATTATTCTGACCGTAAACCCCATTACGCGCAAAAATGAAGGTGTGCTGGCAGTGGCCTGCGTGGTGATTTTCCTGGGAACCTGGATTGACAAGGGGCTGGGAATGATCGCCGGTGGCTTTACGCCTTCGCCGTTACACGAGGTCAATGAGTACATTCCCACATTGCCGGAGATCGGGATCGCCCTGGGGGTATGGGCCATGGGATTTTTGGTGCTGACCGCGCTGTTTAAAATTGCGGTCTCGGTCAAAGAAGAGACCCGCAGCTAATACGCATTTTCCATCTTAAACCTCCAGGAGGGCTTTCACTTCAGAAGCCCTCCTTTTTTTATTCCCCTTTGAGGGGGTCAAATCTTGAATTGTGAATAACTATTGACATTTTAGTTTGGCTTAAATATTGATGAAAATATGGCTAGACCATGGCGAATAGAATATGAAGGCGCTTTCTATCATCTGTTATCCCGTGGCAACGAGAAAAGGGACATTTTTATAGATGATGACGATCGGCGCATGTTTTTGGAGACGCTTGGCGAGATGGTCGAGCGTTTTGCGATCGACATTTTTGCATATGTTTTAATGAACAATCACTATCATCTTCTAATCAGGACGCAACGTGCCAATTTAACCAAAGCGATGCATTGGTTTGGGGTTACGTATACGACGCGTTTTAATTATCAGCACAGCAGAAGCGGGCATCTATTTCAAGGTCGTTACAAAAGCATCTTAGTGCAAAATGATGCTTACATGATGCTGCTTTCGTGTTATATTCATCGCAATCCATTGAGGAGCGGAATTGTCAAACGACTGGCCGACTATCCTTGGAGCAGCTACCGGGCATACGCATACGGTAGGAAGGTACCCGCTTGGTTATCAACCGAACTGATCCTATCGCAATTTGGAGGTGAAGGAAAAGCGCAGCATCGATCATACCGTGAAAAAGTCCAGCGCTACTCCAAAGAAGAAAAGCAACTGTGGGAAGATTTTCGGCATGGCTGTTTTTTAGGGTCAAAGAAATTTGTCGCGCAGATACGCAAAAGCCATTTACCAGAAAATCCTCACGATGAAATTCCCGGGCAAAAGCAAATAGCAGATCGTATTGATCCGCACATTATTTTGCGCAAGGCCGCTGAGATTCTTAACTGCGATCTAAAGCGCTTAACAAGATCTGGCCGGCTCTCAGGTCTGGAAAAAGATCAACGGGATGCGATCATCTATTTAATTTGGAAGACAGGACGGTTGACGAATGCAAGGATTGGTGCCCTTTTTGGCGTGTCATATTCATCGGTAAGCCACAGTGTAAAATCTGCGAAAAAAAAGATAGATAAGGATCCAAAATTAAGATCCATATTTAACATTGCTAATTCACAATTCAAGATTTGACCCTACCGGTGATGACCCTGCCTATGATTCAATAATTAAATTTCCTTGACAAAAAAAGGTTTTATTTGTACGTTTTTTACGAACCGTAATTAACGCACCGTAAGAAACATATAATTGGAGCAAGTGTGGAAAACCCCTTTAAATATGGCGGCGTTGTTCGCGGTCCTTACTTTGCGGATCGCAAAAGTGAGATGAAAGAGCTCAAGCGTGAGATGTTAAGCTTGAACCGGGTGTTTTTGGTGTCTCCCCGCCGCTTTGGCAAAACCTGTTTGCTTTTCAATCTCATCGCAATGCTTAAACGAGAGGCCATGGCCTGTGTCTACATCGATCTAAATGCATTTCCGGATCTCAAAAGCTTTACCACAGCCCTTACGGGGCAGACCGCCAGGGCTCTGGAGACGAATAAAGACAAGCTTCTTAAGATGTTTGCCGGATTCCAAAAGCTCCGACCCAAGGTAACTGTGGACCAGGCCGGAAATATAACCGCTGGCGTCGAGCTTGCGGTTACAGAAAAGGATGCACTTGCGGCGCTTGTAGAGGGGTTGCAGCACACTGAAAAACTGGCCGCCAAAAAGAAAAGAAAACTGGTGGTCGTCATTGATGAATTTTCCGACCTTGAAAAATTCAATGGTCAGACAGTTGAAAAAGCGTTGCGGTCTGAAATACAGAAGCACACCCATATCGGCTATATTTTCTCCGGTTCTGAACAATCGGTCATGCTGGCGATGACGCGCGGTCGTTCACGTGCATTTTATAAGTTGGGCCGCATCATGGAGCTGGGGCCGATTGCCCAAAAAGCCTATACCAGCTTTATCCAGAAATGGTTAAAAAAGGGCGGTTACGCCGTAAATCAAGAGGATTTGAAGCGGATTTTTGATATCGGAAATGATGTCCCTTATAATGTCCAGCGTCTATGCAATGTCATGTGGGACGTTGCAATGGAGACAAAGGTCATTGAGCCGGCATTGATTAGACAACTGCCGGTCATCGTTGCCCGTCAAGATTCACCCCATTATGAAATGCTCTGGCGCTCGACCACGCAATCCCAGAAGATTCTTATGATTGCTTTAAGCAAGGATCAGAACGCCAAACCATTTTCAAAGGATTTTCAGTTAACACACGGTATTGGCCCTTCATCATCGATCAAGGCGTCTCTTGATTCGCTTCTGAAAAAGGGGATTCTCTACAAATCACTTCAAGGCGGCTATCATTTTACGGATGGATTTATGCCTTATTGGATAGACCGTATTATGCAAACGATCAGATGATTGTTGATGACGCAATTACGCAAATTCTGTATTCACATTAGGTGTAATTGTTAAAATATCTTCATAAAGCAATACCGAGAATACTTAAGACATATTTTTAACTGTGGGTGTTTCGATACATTACCGCGGCCGACTGGCGGATATCCAAAAAGTAAAATCCATCTGTGATGAATTGGCCGCAATTGCAGAAAAAAATGGACTGGCGTTACACCTGTCTGGATGAAGACGGGTCTCAACCGGCTGATTCGACGATTGACGTTACGGCGACGGGTTCGCATATCAGCGGGCACCTGCCCTTAAAGGGAATCGCTCTGACGCTTCACACCAGATGCGAGACGCTATCATTTAATTTTGATGCAGACGGCATTGATAAAAAAAATTGCAGCGGTCAGTACCGAGCGATCACTCGTGACTATACGCCACGTTGAAAGCTGTTCTGCCGATAAGCTTGCTACCTTGATTGAGACCCTGGTCCTTAATAATTTTGACGTTGAAGATTAAAAAATTGAAAGTCTTGAGGCAGGTTGGGAAAAATATAATTCACAATTCAAGATTTGACCCCAATTTTAATGGGATGGTTTTGTTGGTAGCGCTTTTTGATGAGGGTTTGACAGCTTACTCCTGCGTGTAGGGTGCATGCCGGATGATGTCACCTTCAACCAGGTAGACAACCTGTTCGGCAATATTGGTGGTGTGGTCCGCCAGGCGTTCCAGATGGCGGGAAATTAAAAATAGGTTAATGAGATATCCGATTTTATCGGGATTTGCACCGATGGCATTTTTTATTTGATCGTAGGCCTCATCTTTAATTTTGTCGACCTCATCATCCATCAGGACGACCTTAAAGGCCATATCATAATCCAGGTGGATGAAGGCATCCAGGCTCCTTTTCAGCATGACCTGCACTTTTTCCCCCATGGTGGCATAGT
>JASFEV010000310.1:0-5139 GCA_050124655.1 Desulfobacterales bacterium | reverse complement strand
AAAACTTCAAATTCATTATGAAGCGACTGCTCGAGGCGTCAATGGAGGAATCCTTTAATTCAATCGTCATTACTGAAGCCGGCAAGGGCTTCCCCATTGTATATGTGAACGCAGCATTTTGCGAGTTAACCGGATATGGGCCCCATGAGGTTATGGGCAAATCGCCTGCGATGTTGCAGGGACCTAATACGGATGAAAAGGTCATCAAGCAGCTCAATGACGACATTAAAGCCGGCAAGCTGTTTCATGGAAAAGCCATCAATTATCGCCGGGATGGATCCGAATTTATGATGGAGTGGAAAATCGTTCCGATACGCAACGATCGTGAACAAGTCACTCATTTTTTGGCCATCCAGCGCGATGTCAGCGAAAAAGCGGATTAGCTTAAATCGAGCGTAAATCATACGATGTTGATGCCACACTATAAAATGATATGGGTGTTAGTGATTGTTTTTATGTTAGCGGCTTGTACGACCGGGCCCCCTATTCATACAGTCGATTCAGTGGATATCGAGAAATTCATGGGCGATTGGTATGTCATCGCCAGTATCCCTACGTCAATTGAGAAGCAAGCGTATAACGCGGTCGAGTCCTATGACCTTGCTGAAGATGGGACCATCGAAACGACGTTCTCATTTAACAAGGGATCATTTGAGGGTCCACAAAAAATCTACCGCCCACGAGGATTCATCCAAGATAAGCAATCCAACGCTGTATGGGGGATGCAGTTTTTTTGGCCGTTTAAAGCCGAGTACCGCATTATCTATCTGACCGAAGACTATTCCCAAACGGTTATCGGTCGCACCAAAAGAGACTACGTCTGGATCATGGCACGCAAACCTATGATGCCCGAAGAAGACTACAATGGCATTTTAGAGTTTCTCAGGGAACAAGGTTACGATCTCGCCAAGCTCCGAAAAGTTCCGCATCAGACAAAATGAGCTTATGGAAACCGTCCGCAAAATGTAAGCCCGCATGGTGTTGTTTACTAAACTGGCCATTTCCAAATACAAACCGGTAAGCTATTCACTGAATCTGGAAAGGATAAAATAATGACAAATCACCCATTGCTATCTGTAATCGCCGGGATTGTGATGCTCACCATGCACATTTGCTTACCCTCCGTCGAGGCAGCAGAAATTGAAGGGATTTATTTTGATGATCGCTTCGCTATAGCAGACACGTCCCTGAAATTAAGAGGCGCCGGCCTTTTACGGGTGATGGTTTTTGCAAAAATCTATGTCGCCGCTCTCTATCTGCCGGATGATCATCCCTCCAAATTGGCGCTTTCAGACGTGCCCAAGCGATTGGAAGTCGAATATCTGCGATCGATTGCCGGTGATGATTTTGGCCCGGCCACTCTCAAAAAAATATCTGAAAATGTAGATCCTCAGACCTATGAACGGCTGCTACCGCGGATAGAATACCACAACTCATTATACCAAGACGTTCAGCCAGGGGATCGTTATGCGTTGACCTATATACCTGGAAAAGGCACCGAGCTGACGTTAAATGGTGAAACCAAGGGCACCGTCGAAGGTGCTGATTTTGCAGCGGCTTTGTTTTCCATTTGGCTGGGGCCCAAGCCCATCAGTGAATCCCTCAAAAAAGAACTTCTGGATCTATAGTGAAAAAACAGGATCCCCATCATATCGCATTAGGGAAAAAAATCGCGTATTCAGCTCCGGCATTTGCCTTGGCGGTTGTCGGAATACCCGTTTACGTCTATATTCCTAAATTCTATACCGACGTCGTAGGGATCAATATTGCGGTCTTAGGTACTCTTTTATTCAGCGTACGCATATTTGATGCCGTAACCGATCCGGCTATCGGATATATCTCGGATCGAACCCGAACGCGATTTGGCCGACGCCGTCCCTATATTGCCATCGGATCGCTCTTTGTCGTTTTGAGCATGTATTTACTATTTAGCCCGCCACAGGCATCCGCTTATTTTGAAACCTGGTGGTTCGGCATCTGCATTTACACTCTGTTTTTATTCTGGACGGCTGTTACCGTGCCCTATGAATCGCTGGGGCCGGAAATTACTTTTGACTATCATGAACGCACATCGCTTTTTGGTATGCGCGACGGGTTTCTGATTGCCGGGACCTTGATGGCCGCCAGCTCGCCGGCCCTGATAGCGTGGGCCTTTAACCTGACATCGGATGCCGAGGGCGAACGCACCAAATTTTTCTGGATTGCCGTCGTGTATGCACCGTTGCTCATCGGCTCCTGTTGGTGGTGCGTAACGGCCGTTCGGGAACGACAAACGCTAACTGTTTTGAAACCAACCGGCATCTGGACGGGATTGCGCTATGTGGCCCGCAATCGGCCTTTTATCATTCTGATTATATCCTATACCATCGCAGCCATTGGTAGTAATCTGCCGGCAACATTGATTTTATACTACGTCGAATATGTGCTGCAGTCTGAAATGGCCGATGCCTTCCTGCTGCTGTATTTTGTTACCGGCATCATTTTTTTGCCCGGATGGATTATGCTGTCGCGTCGTATCGGCAAAAAAGCGGCCTGGTTGACCTCTATGGTCATCAATACCGGCGCCTTTATCGGGGTTTTTTTTCTGGGTCCCGGTGATGCGGTCATTTACGGAATCCTCGTCTTTTTATCCGGTATCGGCTTTGGGGCTACCCTGGCACTACCGTCTGCCATCCAGGCGGATGTCATTGATTACGATGAGTTGCTGTGCGGTCAAAGGCGGGAGGGACAATACATCGGTCTGTGGTCGATTGCCAAAAAATTGGCAGCCGCCATCGGGGTGGGCGCTGGCTTGTCGATTCTCGGACTGGCGGGTTATACACCCAACGTTGCCCAGAGCGAACAGGTGCAATTGACGTTGCGAACATTGTACGCCCTGGTGCCTTCGATTTGCAATATTCTGGCCTTTGTGATCGCTTTGGCATATCCCATCAGCAGCCGGGTTCACAAACAAATTCGCAGCGCTATCGCCGAGCACAACACCGGCCGGCCGGTGGCAGATCCGTTGCAGCCAGATCGAATGATTTCATAGATATAGAAAAGACAGGATATTTGGAGACAACCAAATGGAAAATTTAGTGGGAGTCCTGGCTTGGAATCTGGTCGCGGTGACCGGAATGATGTTTTGTGGCTGGTTGTTCAGTCTGGTTTATAAAAATGTGTCCCTTGTCGACAGTCTCTGGGGATTGGGATTCGTTCTGATTGCCTGGATCACCCTTGGCCTTAGCGAAGGCTACAGTGGACGCAAGGTCTTGATCGTGGTGCTCACCACCATCTGGGGGTTGCGGCTGAGTGTGCATCTGGCCTGGCGCAATTGGGGCAAGGGAGAAGATCCCCGCTATGGCAGCTGGCGCCGGGCCAGTGGTGACCGCTTTTGGATTGTCAGTCTGTTTAAGGTGTTTTTGCTGCAGGCCCTGTTTTTGTGGGTAATTGCGCTAACCACCCAGTATGGCCAGATCTCACCGAAACCGGCGCACTTTACCCGACTCGATTTACTGGGATGCATCCTATGGCTGATCGGATTTTTCTTTGAATCTGTCAGCGACTGGCAATTGGCACGCTTTAAAACTAATGCCAGCAACAAGGGTAAGGTGATGGATCGTGGACTATGGGCTTATTCGCGACATCCCAATTATTTTGGAGAGTGTTTAATCTGGTGGGGGTTTTTCTTCATTACCTTATCCACACCCACCAGCTGGTGGACTGTGATCAGTCCAGTTGTCGTCACCGCGGTTTTATTAAAGATGACCGGTATCCCACTGATGGAAAAAATCATTGTCGACACTCGGCCGGGCTACCGCAATTATATCCGGCGCACGCCGGCATTTTTTCCCTGGTTTCCCAAAAAGGATAAACCATGAGCGTATTAACCGAACTGGCGGAGCGCGGCTGGCTGCCGGATGCATTCATTCGGCACGGCATTCGCATTTTAGACAAACAGCGTCTAAAAATGGAAGACAAA
Source organism: Desulfobacterales bacterium (assembly GCA_050124655.1). Lineage (GTDB taxonomy): Bacteria > Desulfobacterota > Desulfobacteria > Desulfobacterales > JAHEIW01 > JAHEIW01. The sequence goes on along the minus strand of JASFEV010000310.1, from coordinate 1,178 downwards.
GGGGATCTTGAAGCCCAGCGGGCTGGCTTGGCGCAGTTTATATCTGATATGCGTCAAAACCCCATTGCGGTTCAAATCGAAAAACCCAAAGAGCAACACTATGAAGTTCCACCGGCCTTTTTCAAACAGGTGCTGGGTCGGCATTTAAAATACAGCAGTTGTTTTTGGGATGCCGATACGAAAACTTTAGACGAAGCCGAAGCACGCATGCTGTCCCTTACCACTGAACGCGCCCAGTTGGCCGATGGGATGACCATTCTGGAACTGGGGTGTGGCTGGGGGGCGTTTTCATTATGGATGGCTGAAAATTTGCCTACCAGTCAGATTATTACGGTCTCAAATTCTAAGCCACAGGCGGAATTCATTCGCGCTGCCTGCCAGCAAAAGGGGCTCACCCATTTAAAGGTCATCACCGCTGACATGAATGATTTTGACACTGATCTTAAGTTCGATCGCGTGGTCTCGATTGAAATGTTTGAACACATGCGCAACTGGCCCATGCTCCTGAGGCGTATCAACGGCTGGCTGCGGCCGGAGGGCAAATGTTTCATTCATATTTTTACCCACCGCCAGTTTGCCTATACCTTCGAAGAAAATGGGGACAACTGGATGGGCGAGCATTTTTTTACAGGCGGTATGATGCCCTCAGATGATTTGTTGCTGTATCTGCAGGATCATCTGGTGGTTGAGGAGCACTGGCGGGTAAACGGCACCCATTACAGTAAAACGGCTGAGGTTTGGCTGTCCAATCTGGACAAGCGCCGGGAAGAAATTCTGCCGGTTTTCGAAAAAACGTATGGCCAGGATAAGGCCAGACGTTGGTTGCAGCGCTGGCGTATCTTTTTCATGGCCTGCATTGAATTATGGGGCTATCGCAACGGGCAGGAATGGCTCGTATCTCATTACCGGATGAAGAAAAGATCTAGCAATAGCTCTGTTGTTTGAAATAAAGAGCGAACCCGAAGACAATAGAGAACATGGAGTTACAAGCGCTTTTTACGCAGGGAGGATACAGCAGCCACGGCAGGTTTAAGCGCCATGTACAAAATAAGAATTATAAATGGGCAGATGACCGCCCATGTGAAAATCGCATAAAGCGTTAGATTCCACAGGCTGGTCATGCTGCCCCAGAAGTCGTTTTTCAGCAAAAAAATAAGGCTTTCACCGCTTACATGGTT